>CANFUF010000215.1 GCA_947450095.1 Roseiflexaceae bacterium | reverse complement strand
GTACGGGTTGCTCAAAAAGACGATGAGGAATCGTTGTGGGAAATGCTCTATTATGCGGCCCGTATGGCCGAAGATGGTGCGCAGAATTATCATGCCGCCAAAACGCATCCTGATCTGCAGGAATACGTGGCCGATTGGGGGCAAGTCACCGATATCGGTGTGGTGGCGGTGGTGGCAGCGCAGGTGGTGGGGGCGGCGTGGGCGCGCCCAGTACAACACGAACATATCGTCGATGTGCCTGCTGCCCATCACGAAATCGCAATTGCGGTGCATCCTGATTTTCATGGTCAGGGGATTGGGGCGACGCTCATGGCAGGGTTGAATGCGCTGGCCGACATGCGCCACATCGATTTGGCGCTGACGGTCCGTGACGGGAATCCCGCTATTCGGCTTTATCAACGGGCTGGATTTGTGGTGGTCGAAGAAATTATCAATCGCGTGGGTGGTAAATCATTTGTGATGCAACGAAAGCGAATGTCATGACCGAACAACAGCGCCTGGTGACGTGGCAAAGCCCGTCGCTCTATATCAATCAGATGCGCCAAATGAGTGGTACCGAATACATCAACGCCGTGCGATCCGGCGATATGCCCGTCTCGCCGATGCTCAAATTGCTCGACATCCACGGTCGTGAATGGCACGAAGGGTATGCCTTGTTTACGGTGTTACCCCAAGAGTTCCACTATAACCCGATGGGTATCGCCCATGGCGGGCTGGCGTGTGCCTTGCTTGACACCGCCATGGCGGTGGCCGTGATGACCATGTTGCCCCAAGGGGTAGGCTACGTCACCCTCGAAATCAAAATCAATTTTACCAAGCCGATGCTCAGCGACAGTGGCGAAATGCGCGCCGAAGGGCGGGCCATCCATGTGGGCAGCAAAACCGCCACTGCCGATGGGCGCATCACTGACGCCAACGGCGTCATCTACGCCCACGGCACTACCACGTTGCTGTTGACTCGTCCCGAGTCAACGCAACGCTGAGGGCTGACACAACACGCGCGCCAACGCACTTTGGGGCGCAAGCGCACGCTCGACACAGGTGGCTTGCCCGAGGGGCAAGCCCACTTCGTGTTGGAGCAGGCTGAGCTGAGCGCTCGTCAGTGCATCCCAGCGTGTGTCGATGGCGACCACACCCGCTTGGATGAGCACGACGCGGTCGGTATGGGCCGCACAAAAATCGAGGTCGTGGCTGACCAGTACCACCGCCCGCCCATGGGCGGTGGCGTAATCCATGGCGGTGACAAGCTGGGTGATATTGGCTTCGTCGAGCCCGGCGGTCGGCTCGTCGAGGGCAATCAGGTCGCTTTCGAGCGCCATGATGGCTGCGGTGGCGACCAGCCGCCGTTGTGCCACGGGCAGGTCGTAAGGGTGGATATCGGCCAAGGCGGTCAACCCACAGATGGCCAGTGCCGTGTCGACGCGGCGGGTGACTTCGGCGGCGGATAATTTCAGCATACTCGGCCCAAAGGTGACTTCGGCGCGGATGGTGGCGGCAAACAACTGATTGCGTACATCTTGGAACACAATACTTGCTTGTTGTGCCAATGCCCCAGGGGCGGTGGTTTTGATGTCACGGCCGTGTAACTTGACTCGCCCTTGTTGGGGGCGCAATAGTCCGTTGAAGTGGCGGAGCAAGGTGCTTTTGCCGGCGCCATTGCGGCCGAGCAAGGCGATGCGTTCGCCTTGGGCGATGTGCAGGTTGACACCGTGCAATACCGCCACGCCATTGGGGTAAGTAAATGATACGTTTTCGATGTCCAAAATCGTGCTGGCGGTAGGGGCAGTAGCCAATGGACGGGTAACTTCTGCCACCGGTGCTGCCGTGTCAATCCCCGCGCTGAGTTCGGCGGGGGTGATGGCGGTGGGGTGATCGGCCAGCCAGACGCCGTGGTGTTGGGCATGGTGACTGAGGCGCACACAATAGGGGCGGCCATCGGCACGGCTTTCATCGGCCAAAATCGCGCGGGGAACGTCGTCAGCAATCAGGTGGCCATCACGAAGGACGAGTACGCGGTCGGCGTAGGCCCCCACCCAATCGAGATGATGCTCTGCCACCACAATGGTTTGGCCGGCTTGCGCCAAATTGCGCAGAGTGACGCCCAGCGCTGCCACTGCCGGCGGGTCGAGTTGGGCGGTGGGTTCGTCGAGAATCAAAATAGGTGGACTGAGAGCCAAGGCTGCTGCAATCACCAGGCGTTGTTGTTGGCCGCCAGAGAGCTGGAAGGGCGAGCGCTCGGCCAAATGGGTTATTTCCATCAATTCCATGGCGCGTTGCACCCGCTGGGTGATTTCGGCAATGGGGAACGACAAGTTTTGCAGGGCAAAACCCACTTCTTCGGCCACACTAAAGCAGACTCCCGAGATTTGGGTGCTGGCTTGGCTGGTGACCATGGTGGCATGGGGCAACATTTCGATGATGCTACTGGTCAGCGGGTCACGCCCATCCACCTGTAGGCTACCACTGGTTTTGCCCCGAAAAAACTGGGGCATGAAGCCGGCCAACAAGGCACACAACGTACTTTTGCCGGCTCCTGCTTTGCCAATAATAGCGGTGACACTGCCGGGTTGTAGAGCAAACGACACATTTGCGATGGCTGGTTTGGTTTGGCGCCGGTAATTGAAGCTGAGTTGGTCGACGCTGATAATCGGAGTGGTCATGACGGCAACCTCCCGGCGATACGCAAGCCGATAATCAGGACGGCACAAAGTAATAAGGCCGTGCGGGCGATGCGTTGCGCGCGGCTATCGACGATGATCGCCATGCGGGTGGGCAGGCTGGTCGATGCAAAAGCGCGTAATTCCAGCGCCATGGCGCGTTCTTCGATGTCGACCAATGCGCCGACCACCAACGGACCGATGAGGGGCAATAAGGCGCGTACGCGGCTCACCAGTGATTTGATGACCAGCCCCCGTGATTGTTGGGCTTCGAGGATGGCGGCAGCTCGGGCCCGCATGTCGGGGATGATTTGCAAGGCCATCAACAAAATGTATTCGATGCTCCGCGGCATGCCTCGCTCTGCCAAGGCTTGGGTGAGCC
>CANFUF010000214.1 GCA_947450095.1 Roseiflexaceae bacterium | reverse complement strand
CCGCTGGCCTGGAGCAATACCCCTACCGGCACCAAAAGCTTTGCGTTGATCATGCATCATGTGGCGCCAGACACCACCCACTGGTATTGGACGGTCTACAACATTCCGGCCACCACCACTGCTATCCCTGCCAATAACAGCACCATTGGCACGTATGGCAGCAACAGCGTCAACCCCAACTTGGCCTATGCACCACCCTGCTCACAAGGACCGGGGCTCAAAACCTATATCATCACCTTGTATGCCTTGTCGGCTGCGCCGGTGTTTGCGGCGGGCGCCAGTGTCACCCGTGACAGTCTGCTGGCCGCCATCGCTGACCGCACCATCGCATCGTCGGCCCTTACCGTGACCTATACGCGGTAAATGACGGGTACGGGCGATTGGCCACGGCAAGCCGTGGGAGGATCGCCCGTACGACATCATTCCCGTAGCCGTAGAGCCGCAGCAGGCTGCGGCTCTACGACGACACAAAAAAACCGCCGGCGTAAGCCGAACGGTTTCGGTGGCGGGGAGGGAGAGATTCGAACTCTCGATAGAATTGCTTCTATAGCGGTTTAGCAAACCGCCGCACTAGGCCGACTATGCGACCTCCCCATTGTGAAAACGTGGATGGAGGAGAGAGAGGGATTCGAACCCTCGGAACGTTAGTTCTCTCGTTTTCAAGACGAGCGCGATCGACCACTCCGCCATCTCTCCAACCGTGATGTACACACGTGGCCGGTTTTGACACCGACCACGTTGTTGTTGGCAGGCGGGGCAGGAATCGAACCTGTAACCTGCGGATTTGGAGGCCGCTGCTCTGCCTAATTGAGCTACCCGCCTTCACACCGTGTCTAGTATACTCTAAAAAAATTGTCATTGCAAATCCAAATTGCCCAACCCGCCAATTTCCTCCCATTGTCGCTTTTCAGAACAAACATGACCCATAGTTATTGAATTTCAATAACTATGTGCTATAGTCGCATTAACCATCAATGTGTCGTGAAACGCACGGCTTATTCACCGCCCGACCGCGAACTTTTTTTCACCAAAAACGTCAACGCTCTATGAAACAACCATCATGGTTGCCACAACTCATCATCAGCCTGATCGTGGTGACAATCCTCATCGTCACCCACCTCCCCGTGCGCGCCAATAGTGACCCACGGTTTTATGATGTGGGCACACCCACCCTGCAGACGATTTGGGTCGATGCCACTACCGGCAATGATACCAATAGCGGTACGAGTCGTACGAGTGCCAAACGGAGCGTGAGTGCCGTCTGGAACAGCATCCCCGCCAATACCACCCTCACTACCGGCTATCAACTCATGCTGGTGAGTGGTACTTACGATACCTCGCTAATGCCTAATTATTGGGAAAACCGGCGCGGGACTGCCCAATTCCCCATCATCATCCGTAGCGCCGATGGCGCCGGCAGCGCCACCATTACTCGCGACCTCAACGTGGCCAATGTGTCCTATTTATACCTGATTGATCTGGCCATCATCCCGGCCGGCGGGGGCGACGTGGTGCATTGCGAGCGGTGCAACTACCTGTTCATCAAAAATAGCACCTTGAACGGCGGCCCGAATCGTGAAGCGCACGAAACGCTCAAAGTCAACCAATCGCAATATGTCTACCTCGAAAACAACGACATCAGTAGTGCTGACGACAACAACATTGACTTTGTGGCAGTGCAATACGGCCACATCCAGAGCAACGTCATCCACAATGCCGGTGACTGGTGTATGTACACCAAAGGGGGTTCGGCCAATATCCGCATCGAAGGCAATGAAATCTACAATTGTGATGGGGGCGGCTATGTCGCCGGCCAAGGTACCGGGTTTGAATACATGGTCACGCCGTGGCTACATTATGAAGCCTACGACATCAAATTCATCAACAACATCGTCCACGACACCCAAGGGGCGGGGATGGGGGTCAATGGCGGCTACAACATTTTGTTGGCGTACAACACGCTCTACCATGTGGGCACCATTAGCCACGCCGTCGAAGTGGTGTTTGGGTTGCGCTCGTGTGATGGCGACCCCAGTGCCGCCACCAGTTGTAGTACAAATTTGGCACTCAATGGCTGGGGAACTGATGTACTACACACCGATGGCGAGCCGATTCCTGACCGCAACGTGTTTATTTACAACAACATCATCTACAACCCGCCGGGGGTGCAGAGCCAATGGCAACATTTCGCGATTTATGGGCCACGCATACCAAATGCCGGGACGCACATCCCCAGCCCCAGTACCACCGACACTAACCTGCAAATCAAAGGCAACATTATTTGGAATGGGCCGGCAGATTTAGTTACTGGGACACTAGATTTAGCCCTCGGGGTTGGCGGTGACGACGGTTGCGCCGATAGCAACCCGACCTGCAACGCGACGCAGCTGCGGGCCGACAATCGGATTAATACGTTACAACCCAAACTCAACAACCCCAGTAGCGGGGATTTTCGCCCCGATCCGACGGGCAATTTGGTGAGCATCACGAGTGTGGCGATCCCCGACTTCCCCGACAATCGGCTCGACATTTTCCCTGAGCTATCGTATCCACCACTCGGTGATCTAAGCAATCAGATCTTGCGCGACATCAATAATACCGCACGGCAACCTGGCATCCCCGGGGCGTTCGCCGTCGCTGACAATAGTAGCCCTACCAATACCCCACTAGCCACGCCGACGGCGAGTCGCACCCGCACATTCACCCGCACCGCCACCAGCACCCGCACCGCAACCAATACGCGCACATTGACCAACACGCCTACCAATACGCGAACGCGCACCGACACGGCCACCCCTACCATCAGCAAAACGCCCACCGTATCGCGTACGCCCACCAATACCCCCACCGCCAGCAATACACGGACGCCGACCAACACCCGGACTGCTACCAAAACACCCACCAACAGCAACACACCCACCAATAGCAAAACGCCCACCATGTCACGCACGCCTACCAATACACCCACCGCCAGCAATACCCGCACTTATACCAATACCCGTACCGCCACCAAAACACCGACGAATAGCAAAACGCCCACCATGTCGCGGACGCGCACCAGTACCCACACCAATACCAGTACCCGCACCGCCACGGTCACCCCCACCAGCAGTGTCACGCCGGGCAGTGTCGCCCAAATGCCCATCGTGCCGCTGATTGATAGTGCCAGCAAAGCGACTTTGCGGGCGATTT
>CANFUF010000213.1 GCA_947450095.1 Roseiflexaceae bacterium | reverse complement strand
TCCCAAACCGGTAATTTATTTTCATCGCTATAGGTCACAAGCACATCCATCACCGATTCGTAGGTAATCAAACGGCTCGCGGATTTCACACTCTGCACAATTGCCTCCACCTTGACCACATACTTAGTCGGCGATGGCGTCATGGTCGGTTGGGGTGTACTCGTCGCCGTGGGCGGTAATGGCGTGGCCGTCGGTGTGCTTTGAGGCAATGCTGTCGCATCCAGTGGTTTTGCCTGCTTCAGCGGGGCCATCTCCGTTACCATCGGTGTAGTTGGCTCGGCCATGACAAACGAACGCACTTGGGCACCGTAGGGCGACCGCAACAACCAAATAAAGGCACCCACACACAAAATAGCCAACACAATTGGATTACGCAACATCGTAGCCTCTTTTCTCTGTATATCTACTTCTTATTGTGAAACACTACATGTGCCGGCGTCAATCACCACATCAACTGATTCCAATGCCGGATTAAACGACTTAATCAACTTCTCCAAATTTACTTTGGTGCGATCAGCCGCATCTTGGAGCAACGTGCTCTTACACGCTTCGTTATTGATATTGGTCACTGCTTGCAATCGTGCTTCTTCGGACAACCGCACATCTTCGTTCGATACAAACACCCCATTCTCAGCCTTGGCATAGGTCAAGCGTTCGTCGATTTGTGGGTCATACAGCTTGGTTGCCGCTAAATGAATCACCAAGCGCTTGCCGTCTGCACTAATGTCGATATCCTTTTCGGCAAACCCTTCCAAACTCGTCCCTGCCATCACCGTCCCCGCTGCCGTCATGCGCACCTTTTGCCCCACAAATGGCGCCATCCAACTCTCGGCTTCGGCGTTTTTCAATTCAAATTGGGTAGTAATCACCGCCTGCTTCATCATCCAATCGTTCATGTTGTTGAGCTGGTGCACAATAGTGCCTTTGTCCAGCTTTAACAGCGGCGCTTGCTCCGGATCTTTGCAAATCAATTCGGGCTCGGGTACCATCGGCACTACCTGACTGATCGATCGCAAAAACTTCGGTAATTGGCTTTCATGCATGTTTGATACCAATACTAACGACAATCCCAATGACACCACCAATAACACTCCATACAAATTTGATCGTGACATGACGATTATTCCTTTACTTCACCAAAAAACGAATCACAGTATATACGTAATTACTGTTAAAACAGTTGCAACTTTATGATATCAATTTTTAAATCCACAAATGTGGTTTAAATTATCATTCAATATCGATTTTACTGATTATGCGCTAGTATTTTCAATAAGCTCGCACAGCGCACGCAGAGTACACGGAGCACACATAGGCGTCATTACCTAACACCACAGGCGTAAGCGGTCAGCCATGAGATGCCTCACCCGTGCGGCGCACCACGGCTACACGCCAGGCACCTACCATGGTATGGCGTGACGGTGGGAATATTTATGCCGCAAAAATCCCCCACATACCTGCTGGCATGTGGGGGAAGTGTACGATTACGCTCTTATTCGGCGGTTGGAATAATACCATTCACGGCGATACGCTTGGGTTGGGAGTTAGCGCTCTTGGGGATGCGTACGGTCAAAATACCGTTGGCACTCGTGGCACTAATCTGATCGCCTTCCACCGACAGGGGGAACTCGATGCGGCGAGCGACAGCAGTCACCGCGAATTCACGCAAATGACGACGCTCGTCGTTCTTGTGCTCGGCGGCAGTAGCCTCACCCTTGATGGTCAACGTGCGACCCACCAACGTGAGCTCAAACTGCTCGGGGGCGATGCCAGGAGCCACCAACTTGACGGTATAGCCTTGGGCATCTTCGCTGACTTCGATAGCGCCGGTGCTGGCGGGGCGGGTGGCGTTGTGCATCAACATGTCGGCCATTGTGTAGATAGTCATGATCGTGTTCTCCGGTAGGCGCTGGTCATTCCAGCACTGCGATTAACGTATCTACACTATACCCCGCCGTGCATTAGAATCACATATACGCAGTGTTGGCGTTGTATTGGCGTTATGTTGGCGAAGTATTAACGCCGGGCCAGACCCGTTGCGGGGGCACCACCACCGTCACCATATCACCCACACTAATCGCCCCCGTACGCTCGACCCACGCCGTAAAGCCCCGTTTTTCTTTGGCAGCTTTGACAAATCGGGCGGTCAAGGCCTCGTCGTTGTAGTGGGTGGAAATCACGCGTCCTGGGCCAGTACAGGGCTGATTTTCCCAATCGACCACCAGCGCCGCCCCCGATGCAAAAATCAGCCGGGTGGCAGGGGGCAATAGCGTCAAATGGGGAATCCCTGCCAGCACCATGTTGGCGCCCAACCATTCGGGGCGGATTTCGGGCAACGCAAGGGTCTGCGCCGTCGCCGCCAATTCATCGGCTGCCACAATCGTGACTTGGCGTTCGTTGCGAATCTCACTACCACGCCGGTAATGGGGTACTCGCACATCGGCCTTGCGCACTAACCCGGCGTGGCTATCACCCACCACCCCCTGCCAATCCAACATCAACGTTGGCACAGGACGGGTAACCAGTGTACCGGCAATATCACCCACGGCCAGCCACGTCACCGTGGCGGTCATTTGTTGTTTGGGCATCACACCCTCCTTTTTGAAAACTGTATCACTGACACTACGCATCGATTTTGTGCCAGGCCACCAATGTCCCCGCCACCCAGGTGGGATCGGGGGCTTTGTAGAGGGCGGCGGCATCGCTGGCGATGATGTCGATGATTTCGGGGCGCATCGGACCTAGTACGGCGCGCATCACTTGCCCAGCATCGCGGTGGTCGCTTTTGGCGTCGACACAGTGTTGGTTGTAGCCGGCATAATCAGCCTGGGCTAGCATTTGGGCACCAGCCATGATGGTGCGGCTGGCCAACTCTAGCCCACCTTGGGCGGGGAAATAGGACTGGTCGACCGGTGTGCCATAGCCAATGCCATGGTGAAACATATCGGCGGTAGAGACCACCACGGCGTTTTTGGCGATATCGGCAACTTCGGCATAGCCAGGGAGCAAGGTGGGCTGACCACCGGCCAACCACGGATAGCGTTCAATCACGCGGGGCATTTTTTTGCCATAATAATCGGCCGCCACTTCCCACAAATAGCGCCAGGTAAACAAGGCATGGTCGTAGGCCCATTCATCGCCACGAGTCAAGCCAGGTCCTTGGATGCCCCAAATGCGGTCAGTCGACGGGTCGCCACCAGCAGCCACCCGCCGGCGGGCTTGCTCCATTTC
>CANFUF010000212.1 GCA_947450095.1 Roseiflexaceae bacterium | reverse complement strand
TGCGACGGCGTACAAGGCATAGGTCCAAATCAAACTGGTTCCCAACAAATTGAGTCCGATACCATAGCACATGACGGCGCTCATCGGTAGCGAAATCAGCACGCCCATCACCCATGCCAGCATGCCAATCACCACCCCTTCGCTGACAATCACTTGGCGTACGGCCTGGTCAGAGGCGCCAACAGCCCGCATCACACCAATTTCGCGGGTGCGCTCGAGTACATTCATACTCATCGTACCCGTCAACCCCAGCGCTCCCACCACCGCAATCAACGTCGACAAAATCGACAACACCACGCTAATCAAATTAAACCGATCAGCAAGGATGGTGCGGTCTTCGGTACGACTATGAATCAAGCGCACGTCATACCCAGCCTGCGTCAGCTGTCGTTCAAGGGCAGCACTTGTCACTTTGTGTGACGCACTGTCATGCGTCAGTGTACTCACCCGGAGCGTATCTGTCCGGCCCACATTTCCGGCTACCGCGTTATACCCATCAATGGTCATATAGGCCAACGCCGGATTAATAGGTGGTTGGAGTTCTTCGATATAGCCTACAATCGTAAAGGGATAATCTTGGTCGGCAATCCGTATCGTGACTACTTGGCCCACGGTATAACTGGGCTCTTTGCGGGTAATGTTCGTACTGAGCACAATTCCGTTACGTTCGCCTGGTTGCAACCAGCGCCCTGCCACCATGCGCGGGGTAAACATGGCAGTTTCGGCGGGCATCGCGCGCAACGTGATTTTTTCGCCGGTCGTGCCATCGGCGTGCACCGGGTAAATTACACCACGGAGCAAACTTTCGACGGTCACCACCCCAGGCACCGCCATTACATCAGGGGTAATCCGACTGGCGCGGTACGGCCGATTGAACTGCACCTCGACGTCGTAGCGTTGCGAGGCAATACTGGCGTCGAGCGTCACAAACAACGACGCCCGCAATGTCATCGCCGAAATAAAGACCGCGCCCCCCAGCGCCAAAGCCGCCAATGTGCGCGCCAACCGACTCTTTTGGCGGAAGGTGTTGCGCAATGCCAGGCGGGTGGGCCGACTCACTCCTTTGATTTTGGCGATTAGGGTATCAATCCGGCTCACACCAACCGGAGCAATCGTGTCACCTGCTAGCGATTCGCGGGCCGGCCGATTAATCACCGCCCGGATAGGGATGCTCGACGCGATGACGGGCACGACTATGGCAGCAATTATTTCGAGAAAAATAACCACTGGCGGCATGGTGAAGTGGCGAATATCGACGTTCAATTGACCCGCAATAAATTTCTCGAAGGCATACGAACCTACCATACTCATGGGGATGGCAAAAACCAATGCCAACATCCCAAACGCCACCGCCAACACATAATACATCCCGCTGACTTGATTGGCCCGCGCCCCAATCGCCTTCATTACGCCGATTTGGCGAATTTGTTGTGTCAAAATCGCACTAATCGTGTTGATAATCAAAAACGTACTAATCACCAACACCAACAATCCCAATATCCCCAAAATCGTCATCAGGGTCGGCAAAATCACTGCAGCCGGATGCTGCAACGGCGGCGCCGGAATGTCGGTATTGATGACCTCGCGGCCACTCCGTTTGATGAGTTGCTCGACGGTATTTGCCACATTGCCGATATGGGCAAGGTCGTAGCGGTCGCCTTGCACCACAAACGTCACTTGGTTGTAGTTCGTTGGACCACCCAGCCAAGCCATCGTATCGGCGTCGACATAGCCAAACACTTGCCCCGAAATAATCGCCGGTGGCAGGCTCATGTCGTAGGCGGTCCCCGCAACCAATACTTGTTGGGCGGTATGCCCTGGTATTTCTATCGTCACCGTATCGCCAATATGCGCCTGTGCTTTGGCGAGTGAGGCCCGCTCGATGAGCACCCCATGGCGGGGTGGTGGCCACACACCTTGCTCGGGGCGCACAATGTTGACCGTGGTTTGGCCATCATTGGGCAACAAATAGAGCACCGTGTCTTGCCACAACGCCGGTCCCAACTGGATGCGCGCCGTCACTGCCCGCCGCCCTTGCGCTTGGGAAACCTGATACGATTTGGCCACACCCGTCACCAAGGTCTCGTCAAACGCGCTGGTGGTAATCGTGGCACTGGCAGGATTTGTGCCGAGATAGGCACTATCGAGCTCGCGCTGCGTCACAATCAACCCGGCAATAATCGTCCCAAAGGCAAATACCCCAATCGCAATCGACGTCACCACCAACACCGTGCGCATGCGGTTGTATGCCAAATCGCGTAGGATTTTCTTCCATCGTGGTCGTAGCATATCGACTCCGTCCCCGTACAATCTTGACGAATGGTACTGTTCACGCTAAACTAAACTACATGGTTTAGATTGAAGTTTGCATATTCTACACTAAACAGTTTAGTTTTGCAACTAAAAAACAAGGGTATCGTGATGGATCCAACTACTCCTACCAAATTCAGTCAATTGCGGCTAGAAAAACGCGCCCAGATTTTGGCTGCGGCGCAGGAATTATTTCTGGCGAATGGCTATAAACGCACCAGTATGGAAGCAATCCGGGCAGCGGCAGATGTGTCGAAGCCGACGCTTTATACGCATTATGCTGACAAAGAGGCCTTATTTGCCGATGTGGTGCAGGCAACATTTAGTCAATTAGGGTTTGAGCGCTTCGTCGGGGAGAATCAAGCGACGACCCTGCCGATTCAGACGCAAGTCGAACTGCGGGGCGTATTAATCACGTTTATCACTGTTGCGATGCACCAGATGTTGCAATCGAATTATGTAGCATTATTGCGGATTGTGATTGGCGAGATGCCGCACTTCCCCAATTTAATGAGCATTTTTCGCCAAAACGGACCAACCCGTGGATTAGCCATTGCAAAACATTTTTTTGGGTTGGCGTATCAGCAAGGAATCATCAAAGTCGCAGATACCGAGCTAGTAGCCCGGTTGTTTATTGGACCTATTGCGTCGTATATTTTGACCGAAGGATTATTACAATCAACCGAACCAAAGTTCCCTGATAATTCGCGCATCGAAGCGCACGTTGACTTATTCCTCAAAGCAGTCTGTTGATGGGTTCGGCATACGCTTGCACTTCACCTACCGCCCCCCGTTTTTTCACAAAAAAGGAAATAACCATGCATACCCGTGACATATTGCCAGCCCACACTACGGTTTATCACGACATCGCTTATACCGAGACTGGGCATCCCCGCCACACACTTGATATCTATCTTCCAAAAGCATCACGACCC
>CANFUF010000211.1 GCA_947450095.1 Roseiflexaceae bacterium | reverse complement strand
GGCAAGTGATTTGATCTTCATGATTGGTGTGTTCCTTGTTTTGTAATCTTCCCTATCTAGACCATCGTCATACGCCTTTCGTTCCCGAGAAATATCAAGATTGGATAAAGATTTTTTGCTCGCTACGGGCGAATAGCGGCGAATGAATTCGCCGGCATGATGCCCCTACGTGTGCCCATACGTGTGTGTGGTACGATCGCCGTCCACGGGCGAATAGCGGCGAATGAATTCGCCGGCATGATGCCCCTACGTGTGCCCATACGTGTGTGTGGTACGATCGCCGTCCACGGGCGAAAGCGGCGAATGAATTCGCCGGCATGATTCGCCCCTACGTCGGGTATGTTATGATTTGCACAACGATATAAAAGGAGTAGAGCCATGTTGCGGAGATTATTGAGTGGACTTGGGGTGGTTGAAATAATCATTACGGTAGTGATATTGATGGTGGTGGTGTTTGCGATTCGACAGGTGTTGCAGTAATACTGGGCATGCGTAGCGCAGTGAGCATGCGGTAATGCGCGATAATCAAACTGGTGTTGCCTTGCCATGGGGCTGGGTGGCTCCGTAGCTGGGCAATCAGATAATCCCCATCAATCAGATGGCCAATGGCCATCGCCGGAGTACCGCCGTGATGCAAGGTCTGCATCATGGCGGTAATGCATTGGTCGAGGGGGCGTTGGTGGTAATTGGCCGGCAGGCGCATAATCATCAACGCCCCAGCGTGCCACTGCAACACCATCCCTAGGGCGGCAAATGCCACAATGTGTGGCATAAATGCTTGCTGGGCCCGTGGCGATAACGAGTAGGGCGGTACCACCAACGCTCCACTGGGGAGGCTGGTGATGCCACAATGCGCCATGATATTGGCTGGGCAAAACACCGTCAGCCCGTCACTGGCACTCGCCACAATCCAGCTGTGGTGATACCCCAATACCCGTTGCGGTGGCATGGCTACCAGTGGGGTGGTGATGGGCAGCGGCATAAATAGCGGTTGGCGCAAAGCGCTGTACAACAGCCGCGCCACCGCACTAGGCGACCGGATGCCTACTTCTTCTTTGCCGGCCCGCATGTTGACATCGATGCCGTCGCTGGGGAGCTGGAAATGCAAGACAACCGCCGCGTAGTGCTGGCGTTGGGGGGGGAGTAATTCGTCGAGCAACCGCGCAATAAACCCCCTGGTGGCAATGGGGCGCTGGTTGATGGCGATGATTTGGCGACGCCGTTGCGGTGCCGCACTAGCGGCACTAGCAATCACCCCACTCAGCGTGGCGTCCATGCCAGTGAGCTGGGTCTGGACGGGGGTAAGGTCGCCGTCGTGCCATAACTCGGATATCGCTTGGGTGATGTCGCCACTGCCACTGGTCATGAGCGGATCGTGATCACCGTTTTCATAACGAAATGCAATCGCGGGGTAACACAAGGCATAACGACTGACAATGTCACCGATGTGTTGTGCTTCGCTATACGGCTGCCGCCAAAAATTGCGCCGGTGGGGAGTAGTATAAAACAAGCGCTCGACGGTGATGTGGGTGCCAACGGCCCCCGCACACGGGCGGATGTCGTGGATTTCGCCACCGGCAATGCGTAATTCATGTGCGTGCGGCGCATCAGCGGTGCGACTGACACAGGTGACCCGCGCGACTGCCGCAATACTGGCCAAGGCTTCACCCCGGAAGCCTAATGTCTGCAGACCGACCAAATCGGCGTAACTGGTAATTTTGCTGGTGGTGTGGCGGGTAAACGCCAAGGGGAGTTCGCTGGCCGTCATGCCACAGCCGTCATCGCGCACCTGCATGCGCCCGTGGTCGCCCACGTGTATCTGGATGTGGCGGGCACCGGCGTCGATGGCGTTGTCGATGAGTTCGCGGATGACGGCTGCCGGTCGGTCGAGGGTGGCGCCAGCTGCGAGCTGGGTCGCCGTGAGATTGTCTAATTGATGCATGATTTTCTACTTTGTTTTTAGCACAAATGTTCTAATTGCAAAGTATACAGGATGGGGATTTATTTTTCAATGGGGTCATACGCTAATCAGCCAAATGCAATAATATCACCGCCGATGTCGGTATCGCGGGTGTAGTTACTGATTTTTTCGGGGCGATAGATGCCACGAGCGGTGATGATGGCGGGCATGTCAACGGCGGCAATTGCGCCGTGCGTGAGCGTCGGACCGTGGGGCGCCACGAGATAGCGGGGCAGATTGGCCGCGGCGAGGATGTCGATATACGGCGCGATCGCGGCATCACCATTGCCAGCGGCATCGACGGCACCGCTTAGCAAGGCTACTGTGGTGGTGGGGTCGAGTGGCCAGGCATCATTGGTGATAATGAGGGAAAGCTGTGGCATGTCGCGTTCACGGCGCAACATGCGTTGCAGGTAGTGGGCAAACAAGCCGTCACTATCATAGATGGTCAATACATCGTCATCGCTACACATGGCCGTGGCCAGCCGGGCGGTTTTTTCGTGGGCGCGGTCGAGGCGTTGCAGGCATTGTGGCAAGGTCACGGCGAGGTTGTCGCTCTGCCCGAGATCACGTACGAGCGCCGGTTGGTTGGTCAGCGGCAAGCAGTCAGGGGCGACGCCATGGTCGCGACACAACCAGATGCCACCAGCAATCACGGCAATGGCCGCATAACAGGCTCGATTGTCGAGGGCCTGACACAATTCAGCGGGGGTTTGGTATTGCACGGGCTGGCCCATCCAATCGAGGGCATGTAGGGTGCGTTGCTGCGGGTCATAGCGGACTGCTTGGCTCGCGAGGTGCGGAAATGTCATTGAGGTAGGCTCCTAGATACTCATGGCAGTGCGCTCTGAATTCCCCCCAGGCCTGCCATGTGCCGCCAATGTCGGGGTGGCTGATAGCAGGCAACGCTCGCAACTCTGCCGCACGCTGGTGTAATTGGGTGGCGGTGAGCGCTTCGAAATGGTGGATTTGCTCGGCGGGGTCGTACGATTGGAGCTCGTCGTCACTGACATCACACAGGTAGGCGTAGGTGATAAATGGTTTGACGCCGTGATAGGTGATGGTAAAAATGAGCTGGTGATTGTGGGGCTGTAGCCCGGTTTCTTCGGCGATTTCGCGGTAAAGCGCCGCCACCGGATCTTCGTCGGGCTGAATCCCGCCCGTCAAGAGCCGGGCAATATGCGCCGGGTAATAGGCTTTGGCGGCGCACCAGATGTGCCCAGCGGGGCGACGGAGCATCATACAGACTTCGCCGATGCGCCCATCACGGGTAATCCGCGTCACAATAGCATCATCGATGGGGGCAATGTAGTGTGGTGGAATCATTGTGGGCGCCGTGTG
>CANFUF010000210.1 GCA_947450095.1 Roseiflexaceae bacterium | reverse complement strand
TTAATCGTGGCGATTATATTGGTATTGAAGCTGAGCCTCTGGGCGTTGTTCCGGATTGGCATGCGTCAAAAAACGAATGATGCGCTGGTAGCTGAGTGGTTCCAGTGGAACGACGTCATCCCTGCGCTCCAGCGGGGCTACCGGCATGTGATGGTCACGTTGCGCGCGCAAATCCGTACGATTGCGGTATTTGAGGCGATTTTCACGGGGAGCTTTTTGCTGTTGGTGGCGATTCGTATGGTGAATCCAGATTTATGGCATTCGGCATGGGGCGGCGAGAAACCGTTTGAATTTGGGTTACTCAATGCCGTGTTGCGGAGCCCTGTCATGCCCCCGTACTCACCATTCTTTAGTGGTGGTACGGTCAATTACTATTATTACGGCTATGTGTTGTTGTCGTTGCCGATTCGGTTGATGGGCGTAACTCCTGCAATCGGATATAACCTAGTGATTGCATCACTGTATGCCTTGCTCATGAGTGGTGTGGCGGCATTGTTGTGGCAAGTGGCGCGCCAACGCTGGGCTGCGGTAGTTGCAGTGATGGCGCTCGGGGTAATTGGTAATCCTGCCAGTGCCCTCGAAATCGGCTGGTCACGTGGGCTCAAGCAAGTGTTTGAGGTCTACCAAAGCCAAGGTTGGGCGGGAATGAATAGCGCACTCGGTGACTGGTTCGTTGGTTCTACCCGTGTCATTCCCAACACCATCAACGAATACCCAGCCTGGAGTTTTGTCTTTGGTGATTTGCATGCACATGTGATTGCGTTACCGTTTGCGGTCTTTTTGTTGGCATTGGCATGGCATTCACTGACGCACAAACGCTTATCTGGTGCGTGGTGGATATTTGCACCAATGGTGATTGGCACGCTTGCGATTACCAATTCGTGGGATGCCCCCACGGCGATATTGATTTTGTGTGGGGTATTGGTACGCCGTGCCTGGACCTCACCGCGGCCGTGGTTGGCGTTGTGGGCGGTGGTACAAGTTGCACTCATTGCCGCAGTGGCTTATGTCGGCTACTTGCCCTTCTTCCAACAATATGTGCCACAAATCGGTGGCATTGCCCAGGTAACCACACCGTCGCCATGGGCGCCTTGGTTAGCTATGTGGGGATTGTTTGTGGTCCCTGCGATTGTAGCTGCCGTGGTGATTGCCTGGCAGCAGCGCTGGATGCGCATCAGCGTTGCGGTGGTGTTGGTGTTGGTGGCGCTGGTTGGGGTAACTACGACATTGTGGGGCGCTTGGGCGCCACCGCTGGTGGCGTGGCTGGGTGACCCACGTATCTGGTTGGTCGCATTTATGTTGCTGTTGCTCCCGTTTTTGGTCAAACGCCAACCCGATCACCAATTATGGTTTGGGATATGGTTGATTTTTGTAGCATGGGCTGTTGCGTTGGGAGTTGAAGTAGTCTATATCCGTGATCATATGGGTGATGGCGATTGGTATCGCATGAACACAGTATTTAAATTTGGGGTACAGAGCTGGTTATTGTTGAGTGTGGGTATTGCGACGGTATTACCCACGGTATTGGAGCGATTGCGGCAAATGCAACGGGCAGTATTGCCTGTGGTAGCTGCAGTTATGATCGTGCCGGTGGTGATGGGTGCGAGCTTTACGGTGATTGGGGTACCGAATCGGATGGTATATCGCATGAATGCGGATCAAGCCCCCACACTTGATGGCCTCGCATTTATGAAAACAGGTACGTACAATACGGCAGATCGTGATATTGCGTTTTTGGGAGATTACAATGCCATACAATGGCTGAATAGTCATGTCAAGGGATTGCCGGTTATCATGCAATCGAGTATCGAATTCTATCGTGGCTATGGGGTGCGAATTGCCGCCAATACGGGCTTCCCCACTGTAGTGAGCCCACTCCACGAAAGCGAACAGCGCAACGGTGATATCGTGGGCAAACGTGACGCCGACGTGATTGATTTTTATCGCTCCACGGATATCGCGCAAAAGTCCAAAATTCTGTCTCGGTACCGGGTGGGCTATGTGATAGTTGGTCCGATTGAACGAGCTGCCTACGGCAAAGAAGGGACTGATGCCATTGCCCAAATTGGTTCACTCCGTTCGGTATTTAATTCGGGCGAGACCAGTATCTATCAAGTTTCCCCCAATATCGTCCAAATTCCACCGCAAGGTTCGGTAAATGGTGATCAAGCTGCACCAAGTGTCTCGTTCCCGAGTGAACCAGCTCCGCCACCGGAAGATTTGAGCGAACTTGAAAAGAAGTTCGACGCAGATCCTTCCAATGTCGATGTGATGATTGCCTTGGTCGATGGTTACCGCCGCCAGCAACGCTTTGAAGAAGCAACGGCTATAGTAGTGCGGAATCAAGCATCTCATCCCGGTGATGTAATGATTTTGGATGTATTGGGTGATACTGCCATTGAAGCCAAACTGTATGACCAAGGGATTCAGGCATATCGTGATGCGCTCAAGGCCAGTGATAACGGGGGTAATGCCAATAAACTTATTACGGGATTAATCAATGCCAATCGGATTGATGATGCCTTGACAGAAGTGAATGCGGCAATTGTGAAATATCCCGATTTCTTTGATTTTTATATTACGCGTGCCAAGATTGAAGAAATTACTGGTGATATTGACGCTGCCAAAGCCGATTATCAGGCCTACCTTGACAAAGCTCCTGCGGATTCTGGGCTCCGGAATGATGCCCAAGATGGCTTGAATCGTTTGTCTAAGTAATACCAACCCAGATGGTGCGGGATATACCCGTACCATCTGGGTTTTCAACATGCATAAGGAATGAATATGGTCAGTGCAGTACTTCTCCATTGGTTAGCCACATGGGTGTGTGTCGCGGTGGGGTTGCCGTGGGTTAAGTATTTGTTTGGTAGTATGCCGACCGCGATGGTGGGTTTGGCGCGTCCGCTGGGTTTTGTGTTGGTTGGGGTTGGTGTATGGAGTTGTGCCATGATTGGGCTCGTGCCATTTAATGGTGGTGGCGTGCTGTTTGCGGCCCTCGTGATTGGCTATGTCGGGTGGCGTCGTGCGGGAGGAATCGACAAAGAATGGCTGCGTGCGCATTGGCGTACCTGGGCACTCAGTGAAGTATTTTTCTTGATTGCCATGGCACTTGTGGTGTTTATTCGTAGTCGCAACGCCGATCCATGGGGCACCGAACGCCCCATGGATTATGCGTTTTTTAATAGTGTGATGCATAGCCCGAGCTTCCCGCCATTAGATCCATGGATGGCAGGTTTCACGATTAATTATTATTATGCTGGCTATGTATTGGCAGCGATTCCGGCAGTGCTTACCGCCGCAGATCCA
>CANFUF010000209.1 GCA_947450095.1 Roseiflexaceae bacterium | reverse complement strand
TCTTACCGTACTGCATTGTTTATTCCTTTTCTGTGTAAAAAAGTACTACTCTACTCCATTGGGTAGCGCAAACCCCACACTGCCCGAATGCGATCCATGGCTTCCATGGTGTGCATGGTATCGCTCCATGACATGATGTCACTCTCGATACGTTTTTCGCGCAACAAGCGACCTACTTCAGCGGCTTCGTAGTGATAGCCGTTGCCATCAAAGGGCAGCTCGATGACTTCGCTTTTGCCACCTTTGGTAAGCGTCAAGCGTTTGCAGGCAAACCACGGTGATTCGAGACGAATCTGGCCTTCGGTACCCATAATCGTTGTTTCCATGGGGGTCGATGTGCGCACGCCGGTTGAGAAGTAGGCGAGCCGACCATTGGCAAAGCTCATTACTGCTGCGCCTTGTTCGTCGATCCCCGTCGAACCAATTTCAGCGATACCAGTGGCCGCGATGGTTTCACCGAGGAGCATGACCGACAGCGACACACAATAGACGCCGACGTCGAGCAAGCCACCACCCGCCAAATTGCGATCAAACAAGCGCCCGCTGGGGTTGACGTCGGTGCGGAAGCCGAAATCGGATTGGATCATGCGTACTTCGCCAATCGCACCTTCGTTGATGAGGGCCACGGCTTTGCGGACAATTGGCAAAAAGCGCGTCCACATGGCTTCCATCAAGGGCACATTGGCAGCCTTGGCAGCATCAATCATGGTACGGGCTTGAGCGGCATTCACCGCAAATGGTTTTTCACACAATACGGCTTTACCGGCAGCAATACAGCGCAATGTGTCTTCCATGTGACTGGGATGTGGGGTGGCCACATAGATCGCATCGACTTCAGCATCATTGGCGAGATCGGCATAGGTGGCGTGAGCGCGAGCTACATTGTACTTACTCGCAAAGCGTTGGGCAGATTCGGCACTGCGTGAACCCACTGCCACAAGGACTGCCTCAGGGTCAGCACGTAACCCTTCTGCAAAAATCCCGGCAATGCGCCCCGTCCCCAAAATCCCCCAACGAATTGGCGCGTTCGTCGTCATTGACCACTCCTTGGTAATTCGATTATCTATTGTCTGGTGACGCCCCTATTGTACAACGAATTAGCCTTCGTGTGGGATGCACTCCCATGTCAAGTGGCATACGCATACAACGAGTTCACGTCAGGATTTGGCCACAAAAAACCACCAGCACGCAGACGTGCCGGTGGTTTTTTCATGGGGATGTAATTAGCTAATAACTTGGTCGACAACGTCGATGTTGGCCTTGCCGCCGTAGAAGTCCCACCAGGGCTTGGCACCCTTGGCCAATACTTCGTTGAGGGCTTTGACGTTGGTCACACCACGGTCGAGCAACCAGGCTTCGAGGGCAGCGGCACCTTGGGTGGCATAGACGGGCACGCCGTCTTGCCACGTGGCCCGGCCACACAACACGCCCGAGAAATTGGTGCCGGCTTGAGCGGCAATCTCGAGGGTTTCGCGGAAGATTTCGTCGCTGACACCGGCGCTCAAGTAGATAAAGGGCTTGGCAGCGGCTTCACCGGCTTCACGGAAGTAGCGCATCGTTTCGGGGATGGTGTAGGCGGTTTGGCCTTTGTAGGCCCGCGTCCCTTCCACGTAGGCGATGTTGACGGGCACTTCGACCTTGAGGATGTCGACGCCGTAGCGGGGTTTTGAGAATTCTTGCATGTAGGCAGTGACATATTTGGGCTTGGCTTTGGCGAACTCAAAGCCCTTTTCGTCGCCGAGGTTGTCGTCGTATGCCAACGGTTCGAGGAAGAAAGGGATGTCGTTGGCGGCACATTCGGCGCCGACGCGCTCGATGAAGGCATGCTTGATGTCGTTGATTTTGGCATCGTCGAAGGCATTGTAATAGAGTAGGATTTTGACGCCGTTACCACCCAACTCAACGATGCGCTTGACGCTCCACTCCGACAACAAGTCGGGTAAGCGCCCTTTGACGCTGACGTCGTAGCCGGTTTTTTCGTATGAAACAAGCACGCCTGAGCCGGGCTGGCGGGCGTTGATAGCATCCAAACCGAATTCGGGGTCCATCAAAATCGCGCTGGAATGTTGGGTCAAAATACGCGTTACGATGGCTTTAAATTGGCTCAGGTCTTGGGCGCTGGCGGTGCCGTTTTCGCCCCGGGCTTTGGCGATGGATTTTTGCAATGAACCGCGTTGGTCAGCGGCTGCCGCGGCAATGACGCCGTTGGCGTCGGCGCAAGCCAACAGATTGTTGTACTTGCCCTTGGTCATTTTGACTTTAGTCACCACAGACTCCTCGTGCCACAATGGCACCTACACAACAATATAGTGATATACCCCATAGACCACCGTCGTGGCCAAAAGCGTCCCCGCAATGACTTGCCCAAGTGTGTGGTTGCGGGTGTGCAACCGCGACCAAGCAACTGCGACGACAATACACCAGAAGACGGCTCCGAGGCTGCGCGATTGCAACGTTGCAATAGTCGCCACTGCAGCAATCGCCGAGGCGTGCATACTGATTTTCCACCATAAATTCACAATACCGCACAACACCGCAATCAACAAGAACGAGGCTGCCAGTGCGAGTACCGAAGCCGGTGCATTATACACAGAGAGAATAGTTACTGCAACTATCATCGAAATCCCACCCACCAAAAAGGCTTCATTGCGCTCTTGGCGATGCGACATTTCGGGGTCGCTGAGTCGCCCTTGTGCCAGCCGGATTTCATACAAAATCACCACTGGGATGATTTGGATGCACAGGGTAATCAGCACCCATTTGGCACCCGCAGTAAAGCCTTCAGGGACATTGAGTGCGGCAATCAGATTACTTGCGAGTACCGCAAACAATGGCGAAAAGTATTTGGATACGACTAATGCAATGCGATCACGAGTACTATGGGCTTCCAACATGATTTTGGGGTACGATTCAACCGGTTGCGACATACGTGCTCTTCTCCAGACGTTACGTTGCGCACAAACGCGCATATTGCTGTAGTACCTGTTGGGCAGCGGCTTCCCAACGAAAAAGAGTTGCCTGCATTGGCCCAGTTGTGCGCAACGTCGCGCGCATCGCATCATCATGCGTCAACACCACTAATTGGGTTGCCATCATATCGATATCCGTCGGCGACACGAGCAAGGCCGCCGTACCGACCACTTCGGGTAAGCTCGACACATTTGACACCAGTGTCGGGGTCCCACACGCTAATGCTTCGAGCGGTGGTAAGCCAAATCCTTCGTAAATGGACGGATAGACAAAACCCCACGCGAGATTATACAACGCCGGTAAATCTTTGTCATCTACAAAATCAATAAATCGCACAAATTCACTGATTCCCAACCGCGCTGGGGCCGCAAT
>CANFUF010000208.1 GCA_947450095.1 Roseiflexaceae bacterium | reverse complement strand
GTTATTACCATCATCTGGGTCCCGCGGCATGATAATGGTGAAAACGCCGCCCCACTCACACCTCTCGAAATTCTTGGCGTGGTGCTTTTGTCAATTGCGGCCTTGGCGGTACGCTTGTACGCCATCGAACAAATTCCGGTCGCAAGCAATATCGAAGCAAGTTATAGTCTCGAGGCGCTCAATACGCTAGCGGGTGGTTTTAATAACCCATTTGCGATAGGGCTCGGTGATAGTGCCTTGTTGTACAGCATCCTGCAAGGTGCCTGTATGCAATTGTTTGGCACTACGCTGGTTGGTGGCCGCATCATTACGACATTAATGGGGAGCGGCACCATTGTGATGCTTTATTTTGCCACACGGTTATTTTTTGATCGCCGCACTGCGTGGTTAACGGCATTAGCGCTATTAGCAATGGGGGTGCACCTCGAATTTAGTCGGACGGGGCTCTCCTATTTAATGGATAGTTTATTGTTGAGCAGTGTCCTCGCAATGCTGGCCTATGGTTGGGAAACTGGTAAACGACGATTTTATGCGTGTGCCGGAATTGCCTTAGGCGTATGTCAATATTCATATCATACCGGCAAAATTATCCCGGTTATTTTTGCCCTTTGGTTAGTATTGGTTGCCATCCAAAATTGGGAGTTGATTCAGAATCGATTACCCCAACTCACGCTGATGTGGTGTATTGGATTATTACTTGCATTACCGATGTGGTGGAGCATTGCGACGCACTGGGATTACCTATCTACCGCCATCATGAGTGTGAGTATTTTTGCGGTTGCTGATGGAAGCACAATGCGCTGGATTGATATGATAGCAGCTACCGCCAAGCAACCACTATGGATGCAATTATTGTTGCAATTCCGTGATGCTGCTGCGGCATTTGTAGTAGTACCACTCCGTGATGGCTACGACACCGGCAGTCCACTTTTAATGTTACCGAGTGCAGTATTGTTTATTGTCGGTATATTATTGATGCTCCGTGAATACCGCGACCCGCGGTATTGGCTATTATTCATTGGGTTGTGTAGTGCGGTTACGGTAGTAGCGCTAACCATCGACACACCAGCAGCCCAGCGCATGGTGTATATCACTCCGTTTGTGGCAATTGTGATTGGAATTGGGTTAGCAGAATCAGGGAAGTGGTTCCGGTTGGAATGGATCCAGAGTGACTGGAGCATTCCGCCAATTGTCGTACAAATTCTGAGCATTGTGGTGGCAATTGCAATTGCAGGCTATGACGGGTATTCCTATCTCCAACACAATAGCCTCCGTAATGATTCCCTCGCCGACCAAAGTGCCGCCCAAGTCAGTACGCATATTCATAATTTCCCAGCTGGAGCCAAAGTGTATTTGTTCACGCAACCGATGCTCAGCTATGATCAAAGTGCCTTAATCACACTACAAGCGCCCCAGGTTAGCGGAAGTGACGTCTACCCCCCATTACAGGCACCACCAACATGGGTACTTGATGCCCCCATGAATAGTTTTATTTTTAGCCCAGATCGGGTTGCAGAATTATCATTTATCAGACAACAATATCCAGGTGGCAAAGAAACTCGTGCATATCGTGATAACGGTGAAATATTACTGATATTCTATGATGTTTCCGGTGTTTCCACACTTTCGGCACCATAGGCGTATGCTACAATGCCTGTAAGGATTGACACAGATATCGTGAAGTCCCTGTAAAGATACGCATGTCAAAGAGGATATTGTATGGCTACGCAATCACAACCAACGCTGTCAATTGTAGCGCCAGTCTACGACGAAGAGATTCTCCTGCCGGAGTTTTATCGGCGCATGGTTGCAGCCATAGAACCATTGAACATACCATTTGAAATCATATTAGTCAATGATGGTTCACATGATAGTTCTGGCCAAATCATGGATCAATTACATGCCCAAGATCCACGCGTCAAAGTAGTGCATTTTTCACGCAATTTTGGCCATCAAATCGCCATCACCGCAGGTACGGATCATGCAACGGGCAAGTGTGTGGCAGTGATTGATTCTGACTTGCAAGACCCCCCAGAAGTCATCGCTGAAATGTACCAGCAATGGCTAGCAGGGTATCAAGTAATTTATGGTGTCCGCTCCGAACGTGAGGGTGAAACTGCATTCAAACGGGCCACAGCAAGTCTGTTTTATCGGTTAATTCGCCGGATTACCAATATTAATTTACCACTCGACACGGGTGATTTCCGACTAATGGATGCACGCGTGGTAGCAGCGATGAAGTCGATGCGCGAACACCATCGCTTTATGCGTGGATTGTCGGTATGGGTTGGCTTCAAGCAGACTGGCGTACCGTATCGTCGCGATGCGCGCAAAGCAGGAGTTACCAAATATCCCTTCCGCAAAATGGTACAATTTGCCCTCGACGCCATTACGAGTTTTTCGTACTTACCACTGCAACTGGCCACCTATAGTGGCTTTGTGATTGCCGGGCTGAGTGTCGTTGCAATCATTATTGCAATTATTTTGCGCTTAACAGGAAGCGCAATTGCCGGCCAAGCCACGACATTGGTAAGTGTATTGTTCCTTGGAGGTATACAACTCATTTTTCTCGGAATAATGGGTGAATATCTGGGACGGATTTATGACGAAGTGAAACGGCGACCACTTTATATCGTTGCCGAACGACACGGATTAGAGGCACCCCACTTTGAGTGAAATCCCCAAAGAGGCGACATACGGATCGATTGAAACGACCCGTGGCACCAAACTCCATTCAACCAAACCACCTCGCGAAAAAGCCTTCCTCGTCGGTGCAGAACTTACCGGCGGGCGAAGCGCGTGGTCAGCCGAAGATTCGTTGGCAGAATTAGCATTGCTGGTTGATACCGCTGATATTGATGTCGTCGGACAAATGCAGCAACGCCTCAAACATACCTTTGCCCAATACTACATCGGACCTGGTAAAGTTGCAGAAATCGCTGCGCTCAAAGAATCACTCGAATTCGATTTAGTCGTGTTCGACGAAGAACTCACCCCAGGTCAAACCCGTAACCTCGAAGAAACTCTCGATGTGCGTGTCGTTGATCGCACCACCATCATTCTCGATATTTTTGCCCGCCATGCTCGCACCCGCGAAGGGCGCATCCAAGTCGAATTGGCGCAATACAAATACTTGCTTCCGCGGTTACGCCGTCAATGGACCCACCTCGAACGTCAAGCTGGTGGCGGTGGCGGGTCTGCCGGTGGCGTCGTCGGTTTGCGTGGTCCTGGTGAAACACAACTCGAAGTCGACCGTCGCTTGGTCAACAAACGGATTACCGTCCTCGAGCAACACATCAAAGAAATCCATACACAGCGCGAAGTCTACCGCGAACGGCGCCGGGATACAGGCATCCAAGTCGTTGCCATCGTCGGCTATACCAATGCAGGCAAATCAACGCTCCTCAATGCGAT
>CANFUF010000207.1 GCA_947450095.1 Roseiflexaceae bacterium | reverse complement strand
GGCGACCATGCCGAGTATGATGGTCGATTGTGTCTCTGACGTGATTAGTGACGCGTATTTGACCCCACCATTGCAATACCCCGATGGTGAATGGTATTTCAAATTGGGCAGCAACAGCATCCACGATTTGTTTTTTGACACCCTACCCGCACTGCAACACTGGATCAAAAACGGCGACATGGCCGCCACCCACCAGGCCCAAATCGCCTTGCTCAAGCAATTGTTTGCAGGGGTGGAGTGGCTCGATTTCACCAGCCTACCCTGTGTCATTACCCGCACCCCTGATGGCGTGCCCAGCATCAGCAACGTCCACCCTCGCGTCACTGCGGTGGTAGGCTGCAACGGCTCACTCGCCAAAAGTGGCGATACCATTGGGCGGGTGGCCGTCGAATTTGTGTAGCCAATAAACGTCAAACAGCCATCCACTGTATTAGTGGATGGCTGTTTTTTGGCCCCGCGCATCTACCGAGGGGCTCCCTAAAATTCATGTCCAGGGGGCAAGATTTTGCTTGTCAATTCATCGAGCGCAATTTTGCGTTGTGAACCATCGGGGTTAGTGGCGAGTTCCTGAAAGTACACGTCAATCGTTGCCAGCACCATCGCTGGACATTCGTATGGATTTGGATACTTAACGCCCACATCCACAAATGCCCCAGGCGCACTTTCGCTTTCTTCAACCATATGCCACGGGAAGGCCCGACATTGTGCCGGGTAAAAATCCTCACTATGGATGCCACATGCGCCATTCTGTGGGTCTTGGAAGATACAGCGGCCATCACGCACTACGGTACGCCAATCGCCATTTTCATCGCGATAGACATGCTCAGCGCCAAATTTAGCAGTAATCGCCTGCATTTCGTTGCGGCTCAGTGTGACGCCATAGCGACAACAGACACCGCCATACGGGCAGTGATTACACGGTAATAATTGGGGATCAAGTTTAATAATCGATTGCATCAGTCACCTCGTTTCATCACACTGCGGTGCGTTCAATTTGACCGATTCGTTCGGGGGCCGGTGGGTGCGAATAATACCAGGTGGCATAGAGGGGATCAGGGGTGAGGGTGCTGGCGTTCTCGCGGAACAAAATCACCAACGCCCCAATCATATCGGCCGCCGTTGTATGCGCCACCGCAAAGGCATCGGCTTCGAATTCATGACGGCGGGACCAATATGCCGATAGCGGCTCAAAAAACAAGGTAAACACTGGACTAATCAGCACAAACAACACCAATGCCAGGGCCGTACCACTGCCCGTAACCCCCAACCCCGCAAAAAACCACGGCGCATTCATCAGCCATGCCAACACCCCAAACCCGGCTAGCGACATCGCCAGCGACACGGCAATCATTTTGGGGATGTGACGAAGCTTGAAGTGCCCTAATTCGTGTGCCAATACCGCTTCGACTTGGCCAGGGGTCAATTGCGCTAATAATGTGTCATAAAACACAATCCGTTTTTTGTTGCCCAGCCCGGTGAAGTAGGCGTTGCCGTGCCCCGAGCGCCGTGATGCATCCATCACAAACAAGCCACTGCTGGCAAATCCTACCCGTGCCAACAAGGCCTCGATGCGGGGTACCAGTTCGGCATCGATAAGTGGGGTGAATTTGTTGAACAGCGGCGCAATGAACGTGGGGTAGGCCCATACCGCAATCAATTGGAAGGCACTTAACGCGCCCCAGCCATACACCCACCAATAATCGCCGAGCGCCGCCATCATCCACAACACCAACGCCACCAACGGCGTGCCGATCAGCAACGCCAGCACGGCTGATTTGAGCAAATCGGTGACAAACATGACAGGGGTGGTTTTGTTGAAGCCAAAGCGGGCCTCTAGCCCAAAGGTGCGATAGAGCGCAATCGGAATCCCTACCGTACTACTCAACACCATCCAGACCACAATCAACAGCACACCGCTCCACAACGGACTCCAGCCCCATACGAGGCAGTGCTGATTGAGCCAATCGAGGCCGCCGCCCAACGTCCACACATACAGCACCGCCACATCGACGAGCACATCAACCATGGCCACCCGACATTTAGCAATGGTATAGTCGGCAGCTTTGTGATGCTCGGCGAGGCTCAAGCGCGCCGCAAACGCCGGCAGCACCGTGGCCCGGTGGGCTGCCACATGACGCAGTTGGCGCCACAACAACCACAGGCGTACCAGCGTCGCCAAGATGGTTACTCCCACAAATATCAGCATAAATAACGGCATGATAGGAATCTTTCTTGTAAATTTCAATTGTCACAATCATACCATTATCGTGTAGTTGCCACACCACCGCGACAGCAAAAACCCCTCCCCCACGCAGGATGCGCGAGAGAGGGGTTCGCAAATTATTTACCGTCACAACTTCGATTGAGCGACTTTCTCGTCGTGTTCGAACACCGAACCGGGCTGCCATGGGGTCCCTACCATAGCCAACAACCAGCGATCGATGCCGTACCAACCAGCATTGCGCCATGCGAGAATCAACAAAACCGAAGGGATTGCCAACATGGGGTTGATACTGACGGTACCTGCCAACAAGAAGTTGGTGTTCATCATGACCCCAAAGAAGGCTGCCACACCCGTCAAACCACCCACAATCAAACCGATACCCACTAAACACTCCCCAAAGGCAACCATGTAACTAAATACCGTGACATTTGGGAGCACGACATTTTTGAGAAAGTCTGCATACCACCCTTGCACAGAGGGATGTTCACCGCTTGCAAGCTTCACCGCACCATTCACAAAACCCGTTAATCCAGCCCCCGCCTTGGCGCCAACCCACACCCCGTTGGGATCAGTGACCTTGTGGTATCCGGCATTTATCCACTGATAGCCCACCCAGAGGCGTACGACCAACCACAATACACTGGCACGTGGATCTGCAAAGAGGAAATGGGCGAGACGCGACTCGCGTAACTGAACGGGGCTCGTAATCCGCTGATTCATACCCTGCTCCTTCCGGCTATCCTGGCGATTTTCCGTTTTTGTGATTTTTATCACATCTACGATACGTGCTAACAATACCACATTAATTATTTTTGTCAATGGTAAAATTTAATTTTTTAATAAAATATATCAGATTTTTATCGTTTTAACCTGTTTTCAAATTTAATGCATAAAACTCATATGAATCAATTAAAACATAGATTTATGTGTTAATTAGAAAATGAAAATACCCCATGCCCCTTTGGGGCAGAATAATGATATGCTCAGCCCCAAAGGGGCGATATGGTATAACCTAGGGCGAAGCCCTAGGGTGGCGCCCCCATCGGGGCGGCATGCGACAGCCCCAGCCCCAAAGGGGCGATATGGTATAACCTAGGGCGAAGCCCTAGGGTGGCGCCCCCATCGGGGCGGCATGCGACACCCCCAGCCCTGAAGGGGCGGCATGGTATAACCTAGGGCGAAGCCCTAGGGTGGCGCCCCCATCGGGGCG
>CANFUF010000206.1 GCA_947450095.1 Roseiflexaceae bacterium | reverse complement strand
TATAAACCTGACAGCGGGCAAATTTTTATAAATGACCACGCAGTCACGTTGGGAACTCCCCGTCTCGCTGTGCAAATCGGTATTGGCATGGTAGGCCAAGACCCGCTCGATGTGCCGGTGTTTCGCGTGTGGGAAAACATTGCCTGTGGCTTGCAAATGCCCAACGATGCCGAGATCCGTCAGCAAATCGCGCATTGGAGCACCACTCTCGGCTTCCCGTTGCACCCCGACCAGCGTATGCGTGATTTGACCGTGGGCCAACGCCAACAAGTCGAAATTGTACGGTTGTTGATTGCCGGCTCTGATGTGCTCATCCTCGATGAACCGACCACGGGCATTACTGCAGCCCAAGTCGACGCATTGTTTGCAGCCTTGCGCACGATTGTCGCTACCGGCAAAACGGTCTTGTTTGTGACCCACAAACTCGATGAAATCGTGGCTTTGTGCGATACCGTGACGGTGTTGCGTGCCGGTCAACTTGTGGGCACCCAGTTAGCCATGCCCATCTCGAAAGAAACAATGCTGACTGCCATGTTTGGCGAATTTGCGACCCACGAGCAATTACCTGCCAAACCAATCCCTACAGCTGACCCCCGTTGGCAACTCAGTGATACCATGCTCCATGACGCCACCTTTGTGCTTGGCCCGCTCAATCTCTCCCTGCCCAAAGGGATGATTATTGGTTTGGCGGGTCTCGAAGGTTCTGGTCAACGGCTGTTTATGCAGCATTTGGCAGGGATTGTTCGCCCTGATCGTGGTCGAGTCGACTTTGATGATGCGCCGATTATGCGCGCCAACCCGTCGGTTGCCTGGCTCCCCGCCGATCGCCTGCACGAAGGCATCATCGGTGCGATGAGCCTGCGCGAGCATGTGTTGTTGCTCCGTGATAGTTTGCTGGCGCCCCAACAGACGGCGCACGAAAAAGCCACGCAGTTGATTGCCGATTATGCCATCAAAGCTACGCCCGATATGCCGCTCCAGCAATTGTCGGGGGGCAATCAACAACGGGCGATGTTGGCCTTGATTCCCGAATCAGCCCAAGGAATTTTGCTTGAGCACCCCACCCGTGGTCTCGATACCGTGTCGGCCATGGCAATTTGGCAACGGTTGCAGGTACGGCGTGACGCTGGCGCTACCGTGCTCTTTTTTTCGGCAGATTTAAGTGAAGTCATGCAATATAGCGATGCCGTCTTGGTCTTTTTTGGTGGCCACGTATCACGACTTTTAGCCCGCGACACCTTGTCCGAAGAAGCACTTGCTGCATTGATCGGTGGCGTCGGATTTGCTGAGGTATCTGCATGAAAACCCAATTCGTTGCCCTCCGCACCCCCGTCATCGCCATGGGCGTTGCGCTGGCGCTCACCGCCGTGCTGTTGCTCTTGGCTGGTGCAGATGTCTTAGCCGCCTTTGGCGTGTTACTGGGCGGTGCCCTCACCACCCCGTCACGCATATCCGACATGCTGATGCTTCTCGCACCATTGCTCTTGTGTGCTGTCGGCCTGACCGCGAGCTTTGCCGCCGGCCAGTACAACCTCGGCATCGAAGGTCAAATGACCGTAGGTGGTGTGGCCGCCATGTGGTGGTTGCGTGGCTATCAGGACGGCTCCCCGGTCATCCTCTACTGGATTGGCGCCGTGCTGTGTGGTATGTTGATGGGGGCGGTCTGGGCGATGCTGGTGGCGTTACTCAAACGCTACATGCACGTCAGCGAGATTTTCGCTGGCCTCGGGTTTAATTTCGTGGCGTTAGGACTGGCACTTTATTTGGTGTTTGGGCCGTGGAAGCGCCCCGGGGTGGCTTCGATGTCGGGCACCGAACCCCTCGCCGATGCCTTGTGGTTGCCTACGCTTACCGGTACCCGCTTGACACTAGTCACGCCGATTTTGGCGATTGTGATGCTCGCTGTCGTATGGCGCCTCATCCGCCATACCCACTGGGGCTTACAGGTGCGGGCCTGTGGTTTGAGTGCCTTGGCTAGTGTGCGTATGGGCGTACCTGCTACCCGCCGCACCTTCGAAGCGATGGCCTTGTGTGGCGCCTGTGCCGGTATGGCCGGCGCCCTGCAAATCATCGGTATCTACCATGCCTTGGTGCCCAATGTAGCCAGTGGCATCGGCCTGATGGGATTGTTGGTCGCCTTATTGGTGCGCGCCGATGTGCGCTGGGTGGCCCTCGTCGCGCTCTTTTTTGCCATCATCACCTCTGGGAGCATCCAACTCCCCTTGGCGCTTTCAATCGATAGTAGCATTAGTGGCGTGTTACAGGGATTAATCGTGCTGGCCATTATCGTGGCGCGGGCACGTCGTGGGGAGGACGTAGCATGAATTGGACGCAACTACTCACCGACATCGCCGCCATTATCGCCGTCAGCGCCCCCTTGATTATTGCGACCATGGGAATTTATCTTTCTGAACGGGCCGGCGTCATCAATTTGTCTGTTGACGGCTCCATGTTGTTGGCAGGGATGGCGGGATTTGCTGTCGCCTACACCACCAATAGCCTCATCTTGGGATTTGTGGCAGCGGCGCTGGTTGGTGGCCTGATTGCAGCGCTCATCGCGTACTTGGGTGTCAGTTTGCGCATCTCGCAGACCGCCATTGGCTTTGTGCTAGCGCTGCTCTGCACCGATTTATCGTCGTTCCTCGGCAACCCCTATGTCCAACAAACCGGCCCCGCCGTGCCGGCCTGGCCTATTCCTGGCCTCGCCACCATTCCCATCGTCGGGCAACTGTTGTTTAGTCATGATGCCGTGATTTATTTGAGCCTAATCTTGGTGCCGCTCTTGGCTTGGTGGATTATGCGTACCCGTAGTGGCTTGATTGTACGCGGGCTGGGTGAGCGTCCTGATGCCTTGTTTGCCCGGGGCATCGACGTCATCCGCTGGCGCTATCTGATGGTGATTATCGGTGGTGTGTTGATTGGTCTGGCTGGCGCCGCCTACACACTCGACCTCAAACAAGGCTGGACTTATCGCCACATGGCCGGTACCGGCTGGATTGCCTTGGCGATTGTAATTTTTGGTGCCTGGCGCCCGTGGCGCATCTTGTTGGGGTGCTACTTCTTTGCCGCGCTCCAGACCATGGCCGGTCGCTTACAAGACAATACCTGGCAAATCCCTACCCAAGTGTTGCAAGTGGCCCCATTTGTGGTGATGATTTTGGTGTTGGCGTTGGTCAACAGCCTGGGCGCTCCCGAATTGCAACGCTGGATCAACCGTTTGCCCATACCTTTGCGGCGGGTTATTCGCTTTTTGACTAGCCCTGCACCAGCCGCCCTCGGTCAACCTTTTATTCAGCAATAGTTTTTCTTTTTTTGGAAAAAATGCGTGCGGCGCAACCGTGAATCGCAACCACCCCCCGTTCACACATGCAGTGTCAATGGGGGGTGACGTTTGTCCTTATTCGCCCACTTCCAGCAATTGATCCCAGCTGACGC
>CANFUF010000205.1 GCA_947450095.1 Roseiflexaceae bacterium | reverse complement strand
TGGGGACCTGCCCCGGCCAATATCGCCATTATGCATCAACTCAAAAAAGCCTGGGATCCTGACAACAAGCTCAATCCCGGCCGCTACGTGATTGAATAAAACGGAGGTGCGAGGATATTCCTCGCACCTCCGTTTTCACACCGATTCAACGGCAAACAAATCGACCTGGAGGTAATCTTCCGGGCAATTGACATCAACAAATAATCCCCACGTGATATTGCCATCTGGCCCACAAATGCGTTCAACTTCATCGGCAATAGCGCCGATATCCGGCAGAGTAACAGATTCGCCACAATGGACATGTAACAAAATTCGGGGGTATTGATGGGTCGCGATGTGACTTTGGTGTAGCGCTGCCGTGATTTGCTGGTTGGCATCACGTCCTTGGGCACAGTAAGTTTTGATTATGCCCACCTTGGCCGATTCGTGAAACAGGGCTGCGAAATCGGTGACATCAATCGAAATAAGCCCGGGATCATAAAATAACCGTAGCATATCACTAAGAATATTGCGAGCATGGGTGATTGCTTGGGGTGGAGTATAGCCCTTTGAACGCGATGTAATCCGTTCTGTCTGCTGATGATCTAACATGAATACTCCAGTTGCGGCATGTTGCAACTGCGCGAATGCCTCGCGATGGGTGGGAGTTGGCTGAATTGTGTCGATATTGGTGACGAGGGCAATTGTGGGAATCCCGAGATGTGCTATTGACGCAATTGCTTGGTGTGCTAACTGCATGTCACGTACTTGACCGTAATCGCCTACCAATACTACCATTTTTGTTTCATGGAGATGGGGGGCGATGTTCGGGGCGTTATTTGTATCTGGTACTAGTATTCGCATCGATATTTGGGCATCATGAAGCGTCGCGGCATCAGTGGCAAGCGCAATTCCTATAGCTATGTAGTGGGACTCGTAGCGAATTAACTGATTGATAACCCGAATGCCAACTTCACCAATGCCGATGATGTGAATAACTAGTTGCTGTTGCATCAATCTACTCTTTACAGTGCAATGATAATGATTCCGAACAATCCCTTAGGCCATAAATGTTTGGATTTGTTTTACATAATCAAATGATGCTTCTTCTTGGACGAAATGTCCTGCATCGTGATAGGTACAAATCTGCACATGATGAAATAGTTGTTGCCAGCGCTGCAAATAGGCCGCTCCAAAAATCGGATCTCGGCTTCCCCACAACAACAAGGTGGGGATTTTGGTGAGGTGTTCGCGTTGCGCCCAACATTGTGCTAACCACGGATTGTCTGGTGAGAGTTCATTGACCATCGCCCACAAGGCCTGGCGCTGGGAGCTATCAGCGAACGGCGCCACGTACTGTTGATGCACCGTGGCATCGAGATTTTGGCGATTGGCAAAGACTGCCGGTAACAACCATTGGGGCGACATATTGAGATTGAGGTAAAAAAACTTGCCTACCCGGCCATTGAGTAATGATATCGTGGTAGGTACCACAAATTCCCCGGCAAATGGCCAAAAAAACGTATTGCATAAGATGAGTTTTTTGTATAAACCAGGGCGGTTTATTACATCACTTAGCGCAATCGGTCCGCCAAAGTCATGGACGATTACGGTAATGTCATGAATACCGAGAAAATCAACAAAGGAATGAAATCGTGCCGCATGAGCGGCAAGCGTATAGTCAGCTTCAGGTGGTTTTTCTGACAAACCAAACCCCAAATGATCGATTGCAATCACCCGATGTGTCGAAGCAAATTTGGCAATAGCGTGGCGCCAGAGTAACGACCAGGTTGGTGTGCCATGCACAAACAACATCACAGGACCACTGCCGACGTCGACGTAGCGCATGACACCGTCTTGACTCGTATAGGTGTGAATGGGAAAAGGAAAAAGTTTGCGATTGAGCCATTCCATCATGTCACCTCAATATCCCATGTTACACTGTTTAATCATAACGTAAATTGCAAATATTTACTGAAGAATTCAGTGTTTTTCTCTAAATAATAGGCAAATTGCGATTCCAGCGTGTATAGGAGATGTGTCATGCTTCGTGGGAGTAAAATAGATCCGCGCGCCTTTGTCAATCCGCACGGCACCAACCAAACCGCCGTGACAGAGTTAGCCCATCAAGTGGTTGATATGCTGATTGGGCATTTGAGTAATGCCGCCCAACTGCCAATGCAACCAGACCCCGGCAGTTTGATGATGGTACGCTTCCCTGAACACCCCCAACCAGCCGACGTGTTACTGCCCCTCATCCAACAAGTGCTCCAAGGGGCGATGAATCCTGCCCATCCTGGTTACATTGGTCACATGGACACCATGCCCAGCACGGCAGCTTTTTTGGGTGAGCTTGTCTCGGCTGCCACCAACAACAACATGCTCTCGCTCGAAATGGCCCCGCTAGCGGCCCGCCTCGAAGACCGGCTGATGCGCCTGCTGGCCGCCGAATTTGGCTTGTCGCCCCAGGCCGGTGGTGTCATGGTGAGCGGCGGTAGTTTGGCCAACCTCGAGGCCTTGGCGCTTGCGCGCAATCTGCGCTATGACATCAGCAAAACCGGGTTGTTTGGCTTGACCGCCCGGCCAGTGATTTTGGCGTCGGCCGAGGCCCATACCTCGCTCCGCAAAGCCGCCATGGTGCTGGGGTTGGGAAGTGATGCCGTTATCGGTCTCCCTGCAGATGCCAATGGTAGCCTCACTGCTACGAGTGTGGCCCAAGCGATTGTCGACCAACGGGCCGCTGGCAACGATCCTTTTTGTGTAGTGGCGACTGCCGGTACGACGGTGCTGGGGGCGATTGATGACCTCGCCGGCATTGCCGCAATTACCCAGCGCGAAGGATTGTGGTTACATGTCGATGCGGCCTATGCCGGGGCGTTGATTTTTTCCAATACCTATCGGCATTTACTGACGGGGATTCATCACGCCGATTCGATTACTTTTAATCCCCAAAAATGGATGTATGTCGCCAAAACATGTGTCGCCTTGTTGGTGCGCGACCGTGGCTTATTGCAACGCGGCTTTCGCGTATCAGCGCCATACATGGGTGAAGATCCCGAATTGGTCAATCCAGGCGAAATCAACATCCAAGGGACGCGCCACGCCGATGTGATTAAATTGTGGTTGACGATGCAATTACTCGGGCGCAATGGTACAGCGCATTTGATTGATCAAAGTATGCAACTGGTACAACAATTTGCCACGATGCTGACGGCGGCGGGGATGGAGCTGGCTGCGCCACCCACCACCAATCTGATTTGCTTCCGGCCACCGGCGGCCAGTGATGCCACGGTGACGGCGGTGCAACAACGCTTACACCACGCCGGTAGAGCGTTTTTTTCGGTACCGACGTGGCATGGGCAGCGCTGGTTGCGTAGTGTGGTGCTCAATCCGTTTGTGGATGCGGCTCGCTTGCAGGCGATTGTGACGCACCTCAGCGAGATTGTGGCTGAGTGATTATGCCTTCATCATCACATAATTCATTACTTTGTAGATGAGTTTGGCGGTGATGAAATCACTCGAATGCATGCCGGGGATGGGGGCCAGCTCGACGCAGTCAAACGCCACCACCTCGGCGTGGGCACAGACCGTGCGCACAATGTCG
>CANFUF010000204.1 GCA_947450095.1 Roseiflexaceae bacterium | reverse complement strand
GGGCGGAGCGAGCAAGTCATGTTTATGCATAATACCGGCTCAACCTACAACGTCTTTCGGGCCGCCCAAATCCTCGGTATGCCACGAGTGGTATGGGCCTCGAGCGAAACCGTGCTCGGCTTGCCGTTTGAACGCCGCATCCCGCCCCAATTCCCCGTGACCGAATCGACTATTGCACCCGAAAGTAGCTATGCCCTCTCGAAACTGGTCAGCGAAGAAATGGCCCGCCAATTTGCCAGCTGGAGCGGTGCCACCTATGTGGGACTGCGGTTTTCGAATCTGATGGAACCGCACGACTACCCCCGTTTTGCTGACTGGCAAGCCGACCCCCACGTCCGCAAAGGTAATTTGTGGGGCTATGTGGATTCGCGTGACGTGGCCCAGAGCTGTCGCCGTGGCCTCGAAGCCAGCCTCACCGGTGCCGAGGTGTTTGTGATTGCCGCTGGTGATACCGTGATGCACCAAAGTAATGCCGAGCTCGTAGCACAATGCTTCCCTGGGGTGCAACTCGACCCCGCCCTTGGTGCCAACGAAACGTTGCTGTCAATCGCCAAAGCCCGTCAATTGTTGGGTTATCAGCCCCAATATAGTTGGCGCACGTCGAAGTAGCGTCGCAGCCTGCTGCGTCGTGGTGCGAGGAGCCGTAGCCTACTGCGGCTCGCACCACGACGCACGTGCATTGAATGGTATAATTCCCTCATCCCCACCATACAATGAGGTAGGATGCCATGCCCAATCAACTTGCGCCCGAATACGCCCAATTGGTCCATGATTTGGCTGCCGCCATTGGCACGCGCTATGTGCTGTGGCGCCCCGAAGAATTAATGATGTACGAATACGACGGCAGTGCGCTCGACATGGCCCGCCCCGATATTGTGGTGGTGCCCGCCACCACCGCTGAAGTCGCCGCCTGCGTGCGTATCGCCGCTACTGCCGGTATGCCTATCGTGGCCCGCGGTGGTGGCACCGGCTTGTCGGGCGGCTCGGTGCCGGCCGCCGGTGGCGTGGTGATTTCGACCGGGCGCATGAGCAAGGTGCTCCATGTCGACGAGGTCTCGCGTACCGCCCGGGTCCAACCCGGCCTGATCAATACCGATTTGAGCGAATTCACCGCGCCGTGGAATTTGCATTTTGCCCCCGACCCCTCCAGCCAAAAAGCTTCGACCATTGGGGGCAATGCCGCCGAAAACTCGGGTGGTCCCCATTGTCTCAAATACGGCATTACCACTAGTCATATTTTGGCGGTGACATTAGTCCTCGCTGATGGGAGCATTACCCAGATCGACAATACCGCCCCCGATGCCCCCGGCTACGATTTGCTGGGGGTGATTGTGGGTAGCGAAGGGACGTTGGGGATTGTGACCGAATTAACCGTGCGCTTGATGCCCAACCCCGAAGGGGTCAAAACCTTCTTGGCCATCTTTGATGACCTCGATAGCGCCTCTGACACGGTGTCAGCGATTATCGCCCAAGGAGTCATCCCGGCCGCCCTCGAAATGCTCGAAGGCCAAGGCATCGCCCTGGTCGAACAGTCGGTGCATGCCGGCTACCCCCTCGACGCCCAAGCGGTGCTACTCATCGAAATCGATGGCATGCACGAAGAAATCGCCGCCCAAACCGCCCAAATCGAGCATATCTGTGCCCACTTCGAAGCGCGTGAATTACGGGTGGCCCAAGACGAAGAACAACGCAAAAAACTCTGGTCGGGGCGCAAAGGCGCCTTGGCGGCCTGTGCCCGTCTCGCCCCGCACTACCACATCCAAGACGGTGTGGTGCCCCGATCCAAGCTGACCGAAATTTTGCGCTTGACCCGCGATGTCGCCAAACGCCAACGCGTCCACATCGTCAATATTTTTCATGCTGGCGACGGCAACCTGCACCCCTTGTTGCTCTTTGATATTCGCGAAGAAGGCATCATCGAGCGGGCAGTGGCTGCGAGTGAAGAAATTTTGATGGCTTGTGTCAACGCGGGCGGCACGATTAGTGGCGAACACGGCATTGGTATCGAAAAACGCGACTACATGAAATGGCTGTTTAGCGAGGACGATTTGTGGGCTATGCGCCAAATGCGGGCCTGTTTCGATAGCCGTGGCGTCATGAATCCCTGTAAGCTCATTCCCACTGGTGCCTCATGTGGCGATATCAAATCTGCCCGGGCTGGCGCCAAAGCCCTTGCCGCTGGCGCCTGGATTTGAGTACGCTGGCCATGTTGGCGACAACTACCTGCAATCTGCCTAACGGAGTACCATATGCGAAAACCCCAAACCATCGTCGAATTAGCCAACATGGTGCGTGATACCACGGGGCCGATTGTGCCACGTGGCGCCGGTCTGCATCAGGGTATCGGTAACCCTGCCCACCCCGACAGCACCGTCATCGATATGCGGGCGCTCAATGTGGTGAGCGACTATATTCCGTCTGACCTCACGATTACGGTGGGGGCGGGGATGGTGCTCGGCGACATCCAAGACATTTTGGCGGTCAATCGGCAATGGCTCCCGTGGGATGCTCCCCAACACCGCCATGCCACCATCGGTGGTTTGCTGGCGAGTGGCCTCAGTGGTCCGCTCCGTCATGGTGCGGGCTCGCCCCGCGACTGGTTGCTCGGGATGCAGTTTGTGACGGGTGATGGTCGTATCATCAAAAGTGGTGGTAAAGTGGTCAAAAACGTGGCTGGCTACGACATGCATAAGCTTCATATTGGCTCATTGGGGACGCTGGGAATCATCGCCGAGGTGTCGTTCAAACTGGCACCCCTCCCCGAGTCTGATGAGAGTATCACCATTACCGGGATGTCGATTGAACATGCGCATAAGATGGCGTATGTACTGCGCAACCCTCCGTTTAATCCATCGGCGCTCCTCATCGAAGCTACTCCTCACCACATCCGGTTGTGGGTACGTTGGCAAGGAGCTGCCGCTGCGGTGACTCGCCAAGTCAATATCGCCCATGCCCGCCAACCCATCGCCAAACCAACCACTGCTGGGTCGTGGGAACATCTGCTCAACACCCCGTTTAGCAAAAGTCATGGTCACGCCGTACAACTCCGGATTGGTTGTGCACCGCAATCATTAGAGTCGTTTTATCCAGCGTTACAAGAAATTGCCCCCAATGCCACTTTTCACATCATGCCGACGGTAGGACTCATCCGCCTTTATGCTGCCCAGATGCCTGACGTTGCGGCACTCCGAGCAGCGTTGTTGCCGTTTGGCGGCTATGTGGTGGTCGAAATCGGTGAAGATCCTATGCGGTGGGGACCTGCCCCGGCCAATATCGCCATTATGCATCAACTCAAAAAAGCCTGGGATCCTGACAACAAGCTCAATCCCGGCCGCTACGTGATTGAATAAAACGGAGGTGCGAGGAATATCCTCGCACCTCCGTTTTCACACTGCAAACAAATCGACCTGGAGGTAATCTTCCGGGCAATTGACATCAATAAATAATCCCCACGTGATATTGCCATCTGGTCCACAGATGCGTTCAACTTCATCGGCAATAGCGCCGATATCCGGCAGAGTAACAGATTCGCCACAATGGACATGTAACAAAATTCGGGGGTATTGATGGGTCGCGATGTGACTTTGGTGTAGCGCTGCCGTGATTT
>CANFUF010000203.1 GCA_947450095.1 Roseiflexaceae bacterium | reverse complement strand
CGCGATATTCAACCAGCGACGATTTTGGTGAACCACGACTTTAGCGTGCAAGTCACGGGGTTGGGGTTTGCGGCGTGTGCGGCGAGTCGTGATTTGGTCGATTTCGATGATCGTGATTTATCATCGCCTTACTATCCGGCGTCGCAACGCCTTGGCAGTGCGGTGGCGAATCCCAGTGATGATTTCTATGCCTTAGGGGTGTTGCTTTATCATATGTTGACGGGTGGTGCGACGCCCCAAGTGCCGTTGTCCCCACTTGCGCCATTGCATGCTGATTTTGTGGCAATTGATCGGGTCATCCGGCGTTTGATGAATATTACTGATGGGCAACGCTATACCACTGCGAGCCAGGCGGTGCAGGCATTGCGGCAAGCAGTACCGAGCGCTGCGGCTTTTATTCCGGGCGAGGCGCCCCGCCCTGTGGCAGAAGTGCCTCGTGGGCAATGGGACTCGATTGCCGAATGGCTCGAAAATCCCCTCGAGGTATTGATGGGAGCTGAGCTTGAGAGCGATTATCTGCAACGGAGCCGGACACGAGCAGATGCCTTGCATCATGTGGATGCGGTGCGGCGTTTGTTGGAGCGCTGGGCGCGCCAAGGGATGTTCCGGCGCGTAACATTTAGTCAATTTATGCAACCTCGCCAAATTTTGAGTTCGAATTTTTATTTGTATGAATTACGAGTGCAATACGAAAAGCGGAGTGAGCCCAAGGTGGATCAGCAGATTCACCGTTCGGGGCATATCGTGCCACAAGTCGCGATTAGCGATGTCTGGGATGTACCGGTATCGGCGCCAGAGCGCTTTGTTGATGTACCGGTGGTGACGGTCAAAATCCCCGGCTCCCAACAAGTGGTCAAATGCGAAGATTGTGGCGGCTCGGGCAAATTGGTGTGTGGGCAATGTAGTGGGCGGGGAACGGTTGATCGCAAACAAAAGACCCGCAACGCTGATGGTAGTATCGAAGAAACGCTCCAAGGTGAGACGTGCCGTACCTGTGCCGGTTATGGGCGGGTCAAATGCCACGGCTGTGACGGCGTCGGCAATATCCTCGAGGAGCAAATCTTCCAATGGGCGCGCTATGGCAAGCGCTTCTTCAACGAAGACGACACGACCGGGTTGCATTTGCGCACCCTCAACACCCAAGCGCAGATTGTCTACCACGAAGATGTCGATTTGCATGATCCGCGTTGGCGCCAAGTCGTGCCGTTGCGGGAGCTGATCGAAGAAGGTTTGCGAGAAGCAAATGCTCAAGTTCGCCCGATTGCGGCCGAATTAATCATCAAAGCGACACCGGTTACCGAGGTCGATTACGAATACAACAAACGCCAACATACGTTAACGATTGTAGGCTTCCCCAACACGGTGCGTGGCGACTGGGCGATGTATGATATCGAACGGATTTTGTTGTATGCCACCGTTGCAGTGTTGGCACTTGCAATCGTGGTGATGGCGATTGTGGTGCGCAATTAGGTGTTCAGTCATGTAATTGGTGGTTAACCCAGCGCAACCAGCTATACACGGTTTGGGCGCGGCGGCGTAGAGTGGTCTGGTTGTATATCCCTAATTGGGTGTGCAATTGCATCTGCGCGAAAATAAAATCTTTTGATGGGACGGTGTGTTGGGTTATCAAAAATTTCGCCATCTCATAAAAAAATGGCGTGGCGAATAGCGCGGCAATCAATAGTGTTTTTTGGTGGTGGGGTGTGGCTTGGGCAAATTGTGTGCCACGCTGTGTGATTTGTTTGTGGGCATCGAGCAACCCCAACCAGCGCCCTGCATTGGCATAATAGTCGGCTTGGCGTTTGTCGTACCCCAAAAACTCCGTGATTGCACTGGTGGTGAGCGGGGCGCGGGCGATTTTTTTGACCAAATGAATCACCAACAGCATATTATCGGCTTGCGGGAAGGGAATATCGTCGTACGCTGTTGTTCGTGCTGGTTTCGTCTGGTGCCAAATCTGTGCGAGCTCGCTAAACGTGAAGGGCGTCGTGTCGATGGTATAGGCGTAGCGCTCACTCACGGTCAGTGAATTGAAATCGCGGGGGTCGTTGACGGTAAAGCGGGTCACAAAAAACGTGTAGTTGCTGTAAATCACCGAAATGGGAATGATGGGCTTGGTCGTCAACGTCTGAGCAAAGCGGTACGGGTAGTAGAGTTGGCGAATGTTGAGTTCGCTGACTGGGCGATTTTTGGCTTCACACAAAAAAACCTGGGTGCGGGTTTCGTAGCCGGCGTCGATTTCGATTTGGGCGTTGTCGACGGTAATCGTGGCCTGCCGGGGTGGGGTAGTACGGGCGATGGTGAATTGGAAATGGCCCGAGGCCCGGCGCCCTTGGAGCGTCGCATAGACATCGGGGCTGCCACAGATTTCGGCCCAGACCCCACTATTGCGCAAAAAAAGCAGGGCCTCGGCTTCGCTATGAATGTCGTGCGACTGCAAGGTGTCGAGTGTAGGGATGCGAATAGGTTGCAGTGGCGTGTCGTGGTTGGCATAATCGAGGGCTTGGAAGGTGGTATAGGGCCCGATGGTATAACTGCCCCGACTAATGGGCAAAATACTCAGATTATGGCTACGAAAAATTTGGGGTAGGTTGTGTGATTCATCGAATTTGGCCATCAAACGCGCTTCACGCACGGTATTGATTTGGCGGGCGCTGATTTCGAACGAGCCGTATTGGGTGACGTGGTCGAGGATGGCGTGGCGCTCGAATAATAGTTGCCAACTGTCATTGATGGAAAGCGGATTATTCATGGTGGTCACCAATTACGAATCAACACTTCGTTGACCCGCCCCCGCCCGGCGTGTTGCGAATTAATCGCTCGATTAGCGGTGACAATCGTGATTTGGTAGTCTGCATAAAGCTCGTGCATCAATGGGGTATCGGCATTGCTGAGTAGGCAATAGACCCCTTGTTGGCTGAGCGTGTGGTAGGTGGCGGCCAAGGTGATTTGGTCGGCCTCGCCGAAGCCATCGGCATGGTAGCTGGTGAAGTTTTGTTTGGTGGGGCTATGGTAGGGTGGGTCGAAATAGACTAGACTGCGGGGTGGCACCTGTGAGAGTGCGGATTCATAATCACCGTGCAAAATAGTGATGGTGTGCTGGTTGAGATAGTGGTTGATGGCGCGCAGGGTGGGCTCGTCACAAATCAGCGGGTCACGATAGGTGCCCACGGGCACATTAAAGTGGCCACTGCGATTAACGCGGTACAAGCCGTTGTAGCAGGTTTTGTTGAGATAAATCAAACGAGCCGCTTTGACCACCGCCGGTTCGCTGGCATATGTTGTGGATTGGTCGAAGGCTCGGACTTGATAATAATAAGTGGCGTTGTGGTGGAGGGTGTGCTGCCGGAGCAACGTGATTAAATCGTCGATTTCATCACGAATTACTTGGTAGGTCGTAATCAATAATTCGTTTTTGTCGCAAATAATGGCATTGATTGGTTGTAAGTCAAAAAAAAGTGCCCCAGCCCCTACAAATGGCTCAATGTACTGTGGGAATTGGGAATTGGGAATTGGGAATTGGGAATTGGGAATTGGGAATTGGGAATTGGGAATTGGGAATTGGGAATTGGGAATTGGGAATTGGGAATTGGGAATTGGGAATTGGGAATTGGGAAT
>CANFUF010000202.1 GCA_947450095.1 Roseiflexaceae bacterium | reverse complement strand
TTGGGATTTGTTGAATAGTGCACTGCGCATATGGTGCTCGAATCAACAGACCGTAACATACATGTTACGGTCTGTTGGTAGTACGGTAGACATTACCGTTGGTTGAGTGATTCTTCCCACGCTGGCTTGACAACTGTTGTAACGGTAGCAGGCTTGCGCAATGCCATGACAATGCCCGTAACTAATACGGCGACCACCACAAAATAAACCCCAGCAGTGGTGATAGATTCTTTTTGCATCAGTTTGATGCCGACGGCGATGTATGGATACGCGCCGACGATTAATGCGATTAAAGTCCAAGGCTTCTTCATTACGTACTCCATTTGTCACAAACACTCAAGCGCTATCGTAACACAGTTTACGAAGGAGGAAGTATGAAGCATGAAGGAGGAAGTAAAGTCGGAAGTCGGAATTTGGGGAGATGCCGCCTGCATTATCACGTGCGAGACGCCTACAGAGATGGAAGTTGTGTATACTGAGGTACTGAACAAGAAAATTATATGAAGGTCTACAAATGCAAACAGTTCATGTATTAGATGGTGGGTTGCGGGTTGTCATTGAATCATTACCCCATACTCACTCAGTATCGATTTGTTGTATTATCGCCGTTGGTTCGGGCCACGAAACCACCACTCAGAGCGGTATGGCTCATTTCATCGAACATATGTTGTTCAAAGGGACACCCCGCCGCCCCACGCCCAAATTGCTAATCGAAACTATCGAAGGGGTAGGCGGTATGATTGACGCCTATACCAATATTGAATCAACGGTCTATTCGGTCAAAGTGGCCGACATCCATCAAGCCCGGGCCATTGATTTGCTGGCAGATATGGTGCTCAATCCCAATTTCACTGCTGCTGATGTTGAAAAAGAACGCAAGGTCATCATCGAAGAAATCAGTCAAACGGCAGATAGCCCAGCCGAATTGGTGCACTTGTTGTTTGATGCCCACCTGTGGGGTGATCAGCCCTTGGGGCGCGATATTGCTGGCAGTGAAGCCACGGTGGCGAGTTTTGCGCGTGACGCGTTGGTCGAGTTCTGGCGCCAACATTATGTACGCAGCAACCTGATTATTTCGGTGGCGGGCAATGTCAATCCGGTGGCAATCCTCGCCATGATTGACGAGGCCTTTGCACCGATGCCAGTTGCTCCGGTGGCGACGTTGATTGCTACGCTACCGTTTCACCCGGGCCCCCAATTGCACGTGCACCGCGATGACAGCGAGCAGGTGAATTTTTGTTTGGGGGTGCCTGGCTTGGCGGTGTCTGACCCTGACCGGCGCGCCATGTTGGTCTTTGATGCGATTGTGGGCGGGAATTCGACGTCACGGTTGTTCCAAGAAATCCGCGAAGAACGTGCGTTGGCCTATATGATTGGTTCGTATTCGCGCGAATACGCCGATGCCGGCAAATGGGTGGTGAGTGCCAGTGTTGATGTCGATGCCATTGACGAAACCATCAGCGCAGTGATGCAGGTGCTGCGTACCGTGCGGAATGAGGGGATTACTGCTGCAGAATTGGCCCAAATCAAAGAACAAGTCAAGGGCGGAATTTTGTTGTCGCTCGAGGATTCTATGGCAGTAGCATCACGCAATGGCTCACATTTGTTGCGCTACGGTCGGATTATCCCACTGGCCGATGTGGTCAGCGAAGTCGAATCATTGCAACTGGGTGATGTGATGCGGGTGGCTGAGCGGATTTTGCGCCCAGATGGCTTGCATTTGGCGTTGATTGGTCCGGTCAAAAAAATCACTGGCTTGCAAAAAGAATTGCATTTTTCGGCATAAAAAATCGTAGCGGCGCACGTTAATGCGCCGCTACAATCGAAATAGCTTACGATACTTGATCCCAAAAATGACACGCCGCCCAGCGGTTGGGTAATTTTTCTTCGAGTGGTGGTTCAACCTGTGTACAAATATCTTTGGCCATCCAACAACGGGTGTGGAACCGGCATCCTTTGGGAGGGTTAGCGGGACTCGGTACATCACCTTGCAAGACGATTTTTTCGCGGGGCATGTTGGGACGCGGACGTGGTACCGCCGCACTCAAGGCTTTGGTGTAGGGATGGAGCGGGCGTTGGAACAATTCTGCTCGTGGTGCCAGCTCGACCATTTTGCCCAAATACATCACCCCAATCCGCGTGCTGATATATTCCACCACGGCCAAATTATGCGCCACAAACAAATAGGTCAACCCGAGTTCAGCTTGGAGGTCGCGCAGGAGGTTCAACACCTGGGCTTGAATACTGACGTCGAGTGCGGATACTGGTTCGTCGAGGACGAGTAATGAAGGTTCCATTACTAAGGCGCGCGCAATGCCAATGCGTTGACGTTGGCCGCCAGAGAATTCGTGGGGGAAGCGTTCGAGGAGTGTTGGCGAGAGCCCCACTTTTTCCATCACCGATTGAACTTTGGCAAATTGACTCTGGCGATCGCCGATGTTGTGGATGACGAGGCCTTCTGCAATGCTTTCGGCGACGGTGCGACGTGGGTCGAGTGCACCGTAGGGGTCTTGGAAGATAATCTGCATTTTGCGGCGCAGGGCTTTGAGGTCGCGGCGTGATGCCTTGAGGACGTCTGTGCCTTCAAAATAGACATTACCGCTGGTGGCTTCGATGAGGCGCAACAAGGTGCGGGCGACGGTGGTTTTACCACAGCCACTTTCACCAACTAAGCCGAGCGTTTCCCCTTTTTTGATGGCAAACGAGACATCGTCGACGGCTTGGACTTGGCCGGTGACGCGGCGTAATAACCCGCTCCGGATGGGGAAGTGCTTGACGAGGTGGTTTATTTCGAGCAGGTTTTCGCTCATAGAGAAGCTCCATTTTCGGCATAGAGCCAACAACGTACTTGGCGTCCTTGATGGACAATTAATGGTGGCGCACTATCGCAACGGTCAAAGCGTTTGTGACAGCGATCGGCAAAGCGACAGCCCACCGGTGGATTAATCATCATCGGTACCGTTCCTTCAATCACGGCCAAGGTGCGATTTGATTGATCACCGAGCACGGGCATTGAATCGAGCAGTGCTTGTGAATAGGGATGGAGTGGTGCATCAAATAGCGTGACCACATCGGCCATTTCGACGATTTGACCGGCATACATCACAATCACCCGGTCGGCCATTTCGGCGATGACTCCGAGATCGTGGGTGATAAGCATGATGGCAGTATGGACCGTTTTGCGCAGGTCACGCATGAGCTCGAGGATTTGGGCTTGGATGGTTACATCCAAGGCGGTGGTCGGCTCGTCGGCAATCAACAACTCGGGGTTGCTGGCCAATGCCATGGCAATCATGACCCGCTGCGCTTGCCCACCTGAGATTTCGTGGGGATATGAGTTGAGCCGTTGCGCGGCATCAGGGAGACGTACGAGATTCAATAATTCGATGGCACGTTTTTTGGCATCGTCATTGGTCATTTTTTGGTGGATTTGCAATACCTCGGTGATTTGTGAGCCAATGGTATAGACCGGATTGAGGCAGGATGTGGGCTGTTGGAAAATCATCGAAATCTGATTGCCCCGGTAGGTGCGCATTGTCTCTTCGGGCAATTGCAGCAAATCGACACCATTGAACAACACCTGCCCTTCGACTATTTCACCAGGGTCAGACACCAGCCCCATGATTGAGAGCGACGTGACACTTTTGCCACTGCCGCTTTCGCCCACAATCCC
>CANFUF010000201.1 GCA_947450095.1 Roseiflexaceae bacterium | reverse complement strand
TGGACAATTACTCTCGCAGTGCCGACAGACGAAGCCGAGATTCTGGCCTGCGCCCAGGCGGCAGGGGTATTTAGTGCCGCCGAAGTCGCTACCGTGGCTGAATTATTTGCCGGTTATATGGAAGATCCACAGGTGTCGGGGTACAATTTTTTTGTATGCCGTGATGCTGCACGCCTGTATGGCTTTGCCTGTTGGGGCCCCACTGGCTTGACTGCAGGGACGGCTGATCTCTACTGGATTTGTACGCATCCTGATGCGCAGGGGCGCGGGGTCGCACGGGCGCTGTTCCAGGCAGTCGAAGTCGCGGTGCGGGCGATTGGGCGCTGGCAAATCGTGATTTGGACGAGTAGCAAGGCCGAATATCTGCCGGCCCAGCGGTTTTATACCCAGATGCAGTGTACCTTGGTTGCGCAAATTGCTGATTATTATGCCGTTGGTGATGATTTGTGTATTTATATGCGGCGTTGGGTGTCATAAAAACATCAGATAGTTGAATTGAAAGGGCTGGTATGGATGCTCCATATGCGGTCGTCGTGCTCCAAAATGATCCAAGTCTGCATAGTGGTGATGGCACGTTCATTACACCGAATGAAACGACCGAAATGGTGGACTGTTTGCGAGTGCAAGGATTGACTGTCGTGCTCCAGACCGTCATTGAATGCGATATGGCTGGCGCTTTAGCGCCATATTCACCAGATCAATGGCTGGTATTGAACTTTTGTGAAGACTGGAATGGTGACGGGATGGATTATGCTACCCCCGCCCAATTAATCGCAGATTTAGGCTTTGTCTATACTGGGTGCCCGGCCGATGCATTGCAACGAAGTACATCCAAAGACGAGACAAAACGCTACTTGATTGCACAAAATGTACCGACCCCACATGCGCTGATTTGTCATGATGGTGTGGTGGGGGCATGGAATCACTTCCCCGCCATCGTCAAACCTGCCAGCCAACATTGCTCTCTGGGCATTACCCGGGCATCGGTTGTCGATAATCCCACCATGCTTGGCGCCCAAGTCGCTGCCATGTATGAGCAATTTGGTGGGGTGGTCTTGGTCGAAGAATTTATCGATGGCATCGAATTTAATGTGAGTTTGTGGGGCAATGGCGACACGATTCAGGTTTTGCCATTGAGTAGCATCGATTATGCACCTTTTGCCGATTATCACGACCGACTGTGTACCTATGACGGTAAGTGGAAGCCTGATTCGGTGGATTATCAGACACCGATTTGGGAATTTGCGTATCAGATTGATGTCTCATTACGCACGCGGATTCATGAGGTGGCGATTGCCGCATTTCGTGCCATCGGCTTGCGTGATTATGGCCGGGTCGATTTACGGGTGCTTGCTGGGGTGCCATATGTGCTCGATGTCAATGCCAACCCCGATATTACTAGGAGCGGTGGCATGTATCGGGCTGTGTCGCAATTGGGCATGGATTATGGGGCGTTTTTGCGACAGTTACTCGAATTAGCCTATACCCGCAAAAATAAGGCATAATAACTCCCCATTATGCATCGTAAATTGATGCGTATGGGGGCTGGCGGGTGGAGTTTTTTACGACAACGGTGTGGCTGGAGTAAAAATATCGTGTGCCAAGGTGACTGCTTGATTGCGGATATCGGGGATGGCAATACATTCCCAAGCATAGCCTTTGCGTGGCGGCCCCAGCGTCCACAGCCACGGAATTACTTGTTGATTCTGGTCACACAAATGCCCCTGCGCATCGACGGCGATCCCGAGGCGGATGTCGTCGGCTGCCAAGATTCCTCGCTGGCGTAATGTCACCACCAACGGATTTTTAATCACGGCATAATCGCTGAGGGGGCCGGTGCAATTGATGACAGCGGCGGCGGTTAATGTGCTGGTGCTGGTGGCGTGGCGTGGTTGAATGGTAAGACTGACGGTTGCTCCATGCTCGTGGTAGTCGACAATCCGCCCTGCAGTGATGGTTAGTTGTGGGGTGGCTGCAATGACGGCAGCGATTTCGGGGGCAATCCGATGGCGATAGATGTCCCAGTGAGCACGGACATGGCGGAGAAAACGGCGTTTTTCGTGGAGCGACCAATGCATCCACAGCTGTTGATTGTGGGGGCGCAACGAATCGATGACTGCTTGCCACGGGATGCCGGTAGCCTGCGCTTTGATGACTTCGGTACGGACCAGCCGCATTAAATCACGGACTGACCAGCCATAATGGTCACTGGTGATGAATGAGGGATAACTCTGGCGTGGTATGTGGGTTTGCGGTACATGCCCATGCCGTGAGAAAGCGGTAATTTTGCCACGGTGTCCATGATTTTGTAGTGCTACAATTGTATCGACCATGGTTAAGCCACTGCCAATAATAATGATATCGTCGTTGGCGGTTATTTTTGTGGTAATGGTGTGCCAATCATAGCCACTCAGCATTCGTTGTGGCGTTGGTGCCCAGCGTGCCAAAGGATTGGCGATGGGGGCATGCCCGAGTGCCAAAATGATGTGATCGGCGGTGAATTGGTGGCTATCGGCACAGATAACGCTACGGTTGGTTGGATCAATGTCGCTGACTGTCGTTGCGATACACGTATAGTGGGCCTTACTTTGGCCAACGGCCACCGCTAAAGAATCTTGTAAGTAACGTGCATACCACGCCCGTGGCACAAATGCCTCACCGTCTGGTTGGTTTTTGTGGGTAGTCAACCACTCCACAAAATGATTCGGTTGGTCGGCATGTGCACTCATCTGGAGCGCTCGTACATTTAATAAAAGTGCCTCGTCAGTCGTGCTATACGCCACACCTGCACCGAGATTGGTTGTGCTATCAATGAGGGTGACCTGGTCGTGTGCGTCTGCATTACGCAGAATACATAATGCAGTGATTATCCCTGTTGCGCCACCGCCTACAATTATGATATGCATCTGGGACTTTACTCCTTCGTCATTTTTTCTTATCTTGTGCATTATAGTACAAAATTATATTAAATCAATAGAATTTTAGGTGTTTTTTTAAACAAATTTTAATAATACGGGAAAGAGGGAGAACGAGGGGTTGCTCATTCTAATGGTGCACGAGTAATCGTATCAAGCGCCAAATCGCAACACTACGCCAACCACCGTGGGCTCGTGCTGTTAGCGGTATAAATCAGGCATTCTACAAAACGGCATATACTTGGGTGTGGGGAGGAAATCGTCGTGTGACAAGTCAAGGATAAGATTCCACATGACGGTTGCACGCAACGATTCCTTCCCCCTTTCGATTTGACGCTTCCTATTTTATACAAGTTTGATTGTGAAAGTCACTATTCGTGCCGTCTGGGCAAATCGTATTTTGCCAAATGGCGCCGGTCAGATCTGCACCGGTCAAATCGACACCGGTCAGATTGGCATTATGGAAGTTGACACCGGCAAGTAATGCTCCACTCAAATTAGCACCAGTCAGATTGGCATTACTTAGATTAGCCCATGACAAATTGCTCCACATGAGGGTGGCACCAGTGAGATCGGTGTTATTTAAATCGGCACCGCGTATGTCAGCACCACGTAAATCACTGCCAGACAGCGTGCTACCAGCCAAATTACTATATGAGAGTTTTGCGTACATCAACTGAGCCTGGCGCAGATCGGCGTTAGCGAGTTGGGCATTACTTAGGTTGGCAGATGGCCCGATGAGGTAGCCTCCTGTCAGATGCC
>CANFUF010000200.1 GCA_947450095.1 Roseiflexaceae bacterium | reverse complement strand
TCTGCCAATGCACCGGCGATGGTTTTTTGGAGTTCGCTTTTCATCAAGGCTGCTTCGGGGCCGTCGCCGGTATCGGCGAGTTGCATAGCCGGGGTATCGTCGTCGTCGCGTTCGAGGTCGAGTGACACACTAGGTCGGCGTTTTTGGCTCCGCAACACGTCACGACAGCCGTTGGCGACAATCCGCATCAACCATGGTCGGAACTCGCCACGAAGTGACGGTAAATGCTTGTATGCCGAAATAAAGGCATCTTGGGCGACGTCAGCGGCCGCATCGGCATCACCCAACATCCGTACACACAGATTATAGGCCCGAGATTGGTGGCGTTCAACGAGGTCATTGAATGCCTGTGTATCACCATCAAGCACAAGCTGGACTAGTTGTGGATCTTCGTATTGCACCATAACATTTTTGGGCAAGGCACAAATTATGCCTGCAACTCCTCATGATGTTCAACGCGGACGACAAATTTTTGGGTGCTCGGATCATAGACGTGTCGGCGAATCACGACCTGCGTCGCCGACATTTCAACGGTATTATAGGCACACATATGGCGTTCACGCCCTTTGCCTCGCCGTGAGGTCGCCGTACCAGCTTGACAAATAATCGTGCCACGGGCTAACGACGGTACCAAATCACGGGTATGACCGACATACGACAAATGAATATGCCCACTCATGACCACATCGATCTGGCATTCGTCGAGCAAGGTGGCAATAGCTTCGGGATTGGCGACTCGATTGCGCCGACCAACACCGGGAGGATTGACCAAATGGTGGTGCATAACCACGATCCGACGATTCCCTGCAGGGGCACTGGCGGCGGCGGTACGGATATGGGTTTGTTGGGCAGGTGAAAGGTAGCCGCCGTCAATCGTCCAACCAAACGCCGTATTGGCACCAATCAAGCTCACCCCATTGAGGTGCATGACGGGCATCAAATCGGTGCTGATGTGCCTGGTGTAGTGGATATAGGGATTGAACAAACGATTCCAGACATTGTAGAGCGGCACGTCATGATTGCCGGGAACCACAAAGCGTGGTTGTGGTGTTTGGGCCAACCACGTCGTAATCGTCTGCCATTGGGCAAGCTCATCTGCCCGTTGCACAAAATCACCAGATACCACAAACACATCGGGGGCGTAGGCCTGCGCCTCACGCGCAACCACTGCGGCGATTTCGGCGGCAAAAGGCGGGCCCGCATGGACATCAGACACGTGCATCAGCCGGATTGTCATTGTTGTTCACCTGACGGCACAGAGCGGCTTTTTTGGATGGCGAGCAATACAATCGCACGAAGCACCATGCCTCCACCAATAAAAATCGTCCCGACAAACAGGTACCGTACAATACCAAGCACAATATGCATACCACCTCTTTACAAACATATTAGAGTAATTGTAGCATACCATACACTATTTTTTTAAAAAATATGGCATAATAGCCGTGTATTTATCCGTAAGCCATGTATACATCTCTGCGGCAAGGTTGTTTTTTATCAAAAAGAGGATACGATGCGGCGAATTGCCTACTGTAGCCCCATAAATCCCGTCCCGTCTGGTATTTCTGACTATAGCGAAGATTTATTACCCTACCTCGCCCAATACGCCGATATTACCCTCTATCACGATAGCGGTGTCACGCCCAGCAATCCCCAGCTTGCGGCACATCTCACCGTCCGCACCATCAATGATTTGCTGGCTGACCAGCAACGACAACCCTACGACACGATCATCTATCACATGGGCAATAGCACGGCGCATTGCCAAATCTGGGATGTGGCACAGCAATTGCCTGGCGTGATTGTGCTCCATGATTTGGTCGTGCATCATTTCATGTTGCAGTACTACGCCACCCATCGCCACGATATCGGCGCCTATCAACAACTCGTCGCGCAGTACTACGGTGCCGCCGGTGAGCGGGTCGCTAATCGCATGTTACGGGGGGTGTTTGACGATGCCGTGTTTGATATGCCCCTATGTCAACCAATCCTCGCCAACGCCACGGCGTTGATTAGTCATAGTCACTACGTCGCCGATGCCGTCCGGCCACTTGCCCCCGCGCTAGCCACCGCCGTCGTGCCGATGGGGGTGCCGCTCCTGCCCGATAGTGACGTAGCCAACTTGCGGACGCAACTCAACCTCGGCGCTGATGCCTTTATCATGGCGTCGTTTGGGCACGTCAATCCCTACAAACGCACCGACCAGGTGTTGCGGGCGTTACGCACGTTGCGGCGGGCAGGGATTAATGCGCATTATGTCATCGTTGGCAGTATTTCCCCCAAAGTGGCCCTCGACACCTTGGTGCGCCGCACCGGTACGAGTGGCGCGGTGCATGTGACCGGGTATGTGTCGGCCAACGAATTCAACGCCTATGTGGCCTTGGCCGATGTCTGCATCAACTTACGTCACCCTACCGCAGGCGAAACGTCGGCCAGCCTGTTGCGCTTGTTGGCCGCCGGCAAACCGACCTTTGTGACGGCCAGTGGGTCGTTCAACGAAATCCCCACCCACGCCGCCATCCACGTGCCACTCGACCAGAGTGAGGCTGAGTTCCTCGAGACCGCGTTGTTTTTGTGTCAGCAACGGCCCGACTTCCGCGCCACACTCGCCGCCAACGCCCGGGCCTATGTCACCCAACACCACACGTTGGCACAATCGGCAGCGGCCTACATGCAGTTTTTGGCGCAGCAACACGGCTGGGAAGCCCCCCGCATCCAGCGCCCATTGCCATGGGACAACGCCGCCACCCAAATCACCCTGCCGGCCACACTGCAGCCACGCCGCATCGACAGTGCCCCACCCCTGACCATCGTTGGCACCACGGCCGATGACTCGATTGTCCGTGGGGCACAAGCGCAAATTCACCAGGCTGCCCAGACGCTTTTTGTAAAAAAATAGTACAACGCACCGTGAAGTAGCCACTAGACATCTACACCACGCGTCGCACACCCTCCTTTCACGGCGGTGAAAGGAGGGTGCTAATTATGGCACACGATATTCGTTACACGCGACTGGAACAAATGTATGCCATCAATGACTCAACACTGCTTTGGTGAGCAGTTGGTTGCTGAGGGTAACGTGGGCATTGCGGGGGAGCCATTGACCATCGCTGGTTTGCATCAGCGACTTCATGCTAAAGCGCACATCGGGGGCATTAAGGCCTTTGGATTGGTAGTAGGGATTGGTGGTGGCCACAATCGATAATGGCGCGGCACCGTCGTTGGGCAAGTATTTCTGCAAAATCTCTTTGGCACGGCGAAGCATATCGGGCGAGACATCGGTTTCACGCAGATTCATGCGGCGCACCATTTTGGGAACCCGCGCTACGGTCAACAGCTTCAGGCTTCCGCTATGTGAAGTATGTTGAATCGCCGGTTGGATTTGGCTTCCTTTGACGGCGGCCCAGGGATCGCCAAGCAGGATGAATTCAATCAAGGTTTTCATGTCGACATCATCCAAAAATCCTTGGCGATCATACATGACTTGGGCAAACTCGAGGCGGGCAAAGTGCAAGGCCATCCCGATGGGCATACCGTCGGCGAGGTAGCGCGTCATCCGTTCGAACAACAAATCGGCGCCCAGCAGGGGGGCGGCGGCACTACCATAGGCATTGACCGTCGAGCCCACAAAGGCCAAGGCACCTTCAGACAAGGCTTTGAGTGGCACCGAATTATGCGTG
>CANFUF010000199.1 GCA_947450095.1 Roseiflexaceae bacterium | reverse complement strand
GCTAACCAATGTCGTCGCAATCGATGGCGGTGATGGTCATGCGTTGGCCGTCAAAGCCGATGGCACCGTCATCGGGTGGGGTGACTTTTCGAGTGGTCAATCCACCGTACCACCAGGGCTGTCGGGTGTCGTTGCTGTCAGTGCCGGCAAGCGCCACAGTTTGGCACTTTTGAATACCGGCAGAGTCGTTGGGTGGGGTGACAATACCTTGCGGGAAATTAACATCCCTGCAACTGCCGTCGACATCGTCAGTATTTCGGCTGGGCGCGATTGCTCGCTCGCCGTCAAAGCCGACGGTACATTGATTACCTGGGGTGATCCAGCCTATACCAACTTTGACCCTGCAGTCACCAACGCCGTCGCCGTCGCATCGGACAATCAAAACAGCATTGCCGGCTTGCGCAATGGTGGCGTTGCCGTAGCCGGCAATTTCTACTTTGGCGTCAATGTCTCGCGGACACCGACACCCACACCATAACGATTCATAATCATCTATTGAGCGCCCATATTTGCTTCGTCATACAGCAAATGTGGGCGCTATTATATGCACATTTTTATGAAAACCTGTATGATAGCTTCGTACAATCTTCCGACAATGGAGTCTGTTTATGAAAATCACTGACCTCAAATGTGCTGTTATCGGCGGCTACCCTATTATCCGGATCACCACTGATGAAGGAATTGACGGCATCGGCCAAGCCGAGTCGTATAAACCATTCCTTACGCCCCATGTGCTGTTTTATCGTGAGATGATTCTCGGACTCGACCCCACCAACGTCGAAGCAGTCATGCAACGCATCCGGCGCATGGGCGCATTTAAGCCGTGGGGCAGTGCCGTCAGCGCCATCGAAGTCGCCTTGTGGGACATCGCCGGCAAAGCGGCTGGGCTCCCCATCTACAAACTCCTCGGTGGCAAAGTCCGCGACAAAGTACGGGTCTACAACGGCGCGGTACGCTTCCCGCTGCGCGATCAATCACCCCAAGCCTATGCCGAAAACGTGTTGCAGATGGCCGAAGCCAAAGAAGGTTTTAGCATCGTCAAACAAGGCATCTCGTTCCATAGCAACATGATGTACGACGTGCCCAATTATTTCATCGGGGAAAAACGCACCACGGGACGCCACCCCAACCGCGGACTCATGACCGAGCAAGGCATGAAGCACACCATCGCCTGTATCCAAGCCATGAAGGATGCCCTCGGCGATGCCGTCGGGCTAGCCCTCGACTGCGGTCCCGGACTCGTGCCCCAAGACGCAGTGCGCCTCGCCAAAGCCGTCGAAGGGATGAACATCATGTGGCTCGAAGATATGCTTACCGGCGATTATGTCCCGTACGTGTCAGCCGCCCAATACCGCGACGTCAAAAGCAAAACCAGCACCCCCATCCATACCGGCGAACAGATTTACCTACGCCAAAACTTCATGGAGCTCATCGAAACCCACGCCGTCGATATCATCGGCCCCGACCCTCTCGATGTGGGTGGCATCGCCGAACTCAAGTGGATTAGCGAATACGCCGACCTACATGGCATCATGATGGCCCCCCACGGCACCGGCGATGGTATTTTTGGGTTAGCGGCCCTCGTCCAAGTCAGTGCCACCTTGCCCGACAACTACATTGCCTTTGAATACCCCGTAGCCCGCCCCGAATGGTGGTACGACATCGTCGATGGCTTGCCTGCCCAAATCGTCAAAGAAAGCTTTATCGATGTCTGGGATGCCCCTGGCTTGGGAATCACTTTCAACGCAAAAGCCAAAAAATACCTGGCTTCCGGTGATGAACGCTTCTTTGATTAGGGCAGTTGGGGGTACATCAGTATCAGACGTTTTAATTAGGAGTATTACGATGAAGATTACCGATCTCAAATGTGCCATCATGGGTGGCGCACCCATCATCCGCATCACCACCGATGCGGGTATCGATGGCTACGGCCAAGCCGAATTTTATAAATCCTACCTCAAACCGCACGTGCTCTTTTATCGTGACATGATTATCGGACTCGACCCCACCAACGTCGAAGCAGTCATGCAACGCATCCGGCGCATGGGGGCATTCAAGCCGTGGGGCGCTGCCGTCAGCGCTATCGAAGTGGCCTTGTGGGACATCGCCGGCAAAGCGGCGGGACTGCCCATCTACAAACTGTTGGGTGGCAAAGTGCGTGACAAAGTCCGCACCTACATCACCACCAACCGCTACCCGATGCCCACCCAGACCCCAGCAGAATATGTCGAAAACGTGCTCAAGATTCGTGAGTGGCCCGAACAATTCACGATTTTCAAGCAACCCATCTCGTTCCATAGTCCGATGGCCATCACCACCCCCAACTACAGCTATGGCGAGCGCCGCACCTGGGGCGTGCATTCTAACCGAGGCGTCATGACCGCCCAAGGCCTAGCCCACACCGTGGCCTGTGTAGCCGCCATGAAGGAAGCCTTGGGTGATTCGATTGGCCTCGCACTCGATTGTGGCCCCGGCTTTATGCCCCAAGACGCGGTGCGCTTTGCCCAGGCCTGCGAACCCCACAATCTGCTCTGGCTCGAAGACATGCTATCGGGTGACTACGCCCCGTTTGTGACCGCCGACCAATACCGTGATGTCAAAAACAAAACCAGTACACCGTTGCATACCGGCGAACAGATGTATCTGCGCCAAAACTTCATGGAGCTCATCGAAAAACGAGCCGTCGATGTGATTGGACCTGACCCGCTCGATGTCGGCGGTATCGCCGAACTCAAGTGGATTTGTGAATACGCCGACATCCACGGCATCATGATGGCACCCCATGGCACCGGCAACGGGCTCATTGGCCTCGCTGCCTTGGTGCAGGTCTGTGCCACCTTGCCCGACAACTTTATCGCATTTGAATACCCCAAAGCCAATCACCCATGGTGGTACGACATCATCGATGGACTTCCCAACCAAATCGTCAAAGAGAGCTTCGTAGATGTCTGGGATAAGCCGGGGTTGGGGATTAGCTTCCGTGTCAATGCCGCCAAAAAATATCTCGAAGCTGGCGATGAACAGTTTTTTGACTAGGACAATACCCTCGTACTTATAGCCACGGTCACGTGCGCCGACATAGTTTCGCTCCAATCCCGACCGTGACGACTATCTCCTTCGCGATGCAGGGTCGTATTTACCCAACTGCACACCGTCCCACGATTGATCGCCTACGCTCGAGTCAAACCTCAAGCGTGGGCGATCGGCGTATGTCCGTCGTGTGATGATGTCAACAAAATCCCTAGCGCGGATTGCATACCTATGTGCAACCCTACCCCACAATGACACATATCTCAATACCAGTAAAATGCACACCCAACGTCATACGCACACCCAACTACACCCATTTGGCGCGTACGACAATCATCGTCATACATTTTTCATTACAACAAATTAACTAATTTAAATATTTAATTAATTAATTTGTTTTAGTGTATATTATTTAATTAATTCTGTTGTATACTGTACTTGCATTCATTCTTTCACTGAAGATGCTTATTTTATTAATAAATAATCATATTTTTAAGATTATTGTTATTAAATGGATAATTCATTGAACTTTTGATCGTACTAAGTTTTGCACTTCAATATGGAGGTCTGAGCATGGCCAATCGTAGTCGCGTGTTTTCTCACATATTCTTTCGCTGTTGTTTATTATTGTCATTATTATTGGTAATAATAATGACGGTATTTCCTGGTACCGTATTTCAACAAGTAACACACGCAATGGCACCAGTG
>CANFUF010000198.1 GCA_947450095.1 Roseiflexaceae bacterium | reverse complement strand
CCGGCACGAGGTGCACTTGGATTGACCACCACAGCGATGCCCAATCGATACGCCTGCATCTTCGATGGCATTCACGAGCCGGGTGCCGGCAGCAACCGTAACTTGTTGGTTGGTTGGCAAAATGGTAATAGTCGGCATTAGACTTCCTTTCGTAATACTCGCAAATGGAGCGGTAGATAAATCAATAATGCAATGCATCCCAGACAAAGCGGTATGCTATAGGCCCATTGGTAGCCGAGTGCCTGATAATGGCCACTAGCATCACGCCCGACGGCATTGATGACCAGTCCCATAACCCATTGTAACACCCATGCCCCGACAAACCCAAACACATTCAAGGCCGTCGCTACCCGTCCACTCAAGGCATGGTCAAACATGCGCCGTGCTTGGGGTAACATGATGACATTGAACGACGCCCCAAAGCCAAATACCGCGTAGATGGTGGTCAGCAGCCACGGCGCCGTCCAGGTGGGAATAAAGACAAAATAGCACAGCGCAATTAACATAATACTCTGCGACAACACAATCACCGTCGTCACGCCGAACCGATCAGCCAAATAGCCACTGACCGCATAGCCCACGACGGCGCCAATCCCTAATACCAGCAACAAAAATCCTGTTTGGGCACTGCTGTACTTGGCAATGTCATACAAAAACGGTCCAGCCCACAAGGTTTGGACGGCCAGCATGGTGCCGAGCATCGAGAAGTAGAGTGGTGCCATATGCCAAAAATCACGAAATGCATAGATTTTGCGATAGCCGGCAAATGGATTACCACTCGAATGCACGATGGTTGTACCAGCCGGCGCATCATGGGCAAAGGTCCGGATTATCACTGCAATCAATAGCACGATAGGCATGCTATATAAAAAAACGGAACGCCAGCCGTAGGCGTGTGCCAAATAGGCCATGGGAGTCGTGGATAATAACCCGCCACAGGCGCCAATCGCCACCATCAAGCTGGTGAGCGTGGCCAAGCGATTACTGGGTACCCAGTGACCAAAGGTTTTGACCGCGCCCATCAAGCCGCCGGCTGTTCCTAGCCCAATCAAGGTACGTCCGATGACCAATGGCCAAAAACTCGTAGCCGTAGCGAACAACACACACCCAATCATGGTGGGAATCATTAGCAAGGGGATAATCAGCCGCGTGCCGTAGCGGTCAAGGGCTGCGCCGAGCGGGAGTTGCATCAGCGAAAACGAAATGTAATACAAACTGGTCATCATGCCTAATTGATCGGCATTCAATGACATTTCACGCATCAAATCGGGCGAAATCACCGCATTGGCTGACCGCAAAAACGACGCGACCATGTAGCCGAGGGCAAAGGCCATGAACACATACCGAAAACGACGCACCTGCACGATATTCCTCTATTCTTGGGGTACTACTGCCATGCATGTAGTGCTTGGAGTGACACTTTCAACCTGCGTGCTAATCGGTTTGCCACCAGCGGTGATGACACAACCAATGGTACCGTCACCTTTGTTATCGACTTTAATGAGCAAATTACGCCCCGCGCTAGCCCGAAAGCCAAATTTCCAGGGCGGCGGTCCAGTACGCTCCGCCGTGAAGGCTAAGTCATTGAGATAACTAATCGTCACATTCGCCGCACTTCCGGTTACTTGGTATTCGATGCGGGCGCTATTTGGCGTAACGGCATCAGGATTTTTTTGTTTACTTGCATAAATATTGCCAAATATCCCAATCGCAATTGCGATACCGATAAAAATGACGGCCATAATCCACGATCGCCTTTTCGCGGTTTCGTAGTGTGTTTTTTCATCAAATGATTGCATGGAATTCCTTGTCGCCATAATCCGCGGTTTTGTGTATCATAAGTGGTAATATGAGTCCACGTCAAAAAGAGCCACTTACATATGAACATGCACTGCTTGGGTTTTTATTACAAACACCCATGCATGCCTATGCCCTGCATCATACGCTGATGCATTCACCGCTCGGTAGCGTGTGGCGCGTCAAGCAAAGTGCATTGTATGCCATGCTTACCCGTCTTGCTGGCGAAGGATTGCTTGATGCGGGCGAAGAAGACATTACTGCTCGTGGTAAACGCGTCCTCAACGTGACTACGACGGGAGAAGCTGCCTTTATGGAATGGTGTGTTACCCCAGTTCCACACCCCCGCGATATGCGGATGGAATTTTTGGCTAAACTTTATTTTCTCGCACAATTACCACCGCATCTCTGTCAAAAACTCATTCATGCCCAACAACGACAAGCGCATCAGTGGTTTGAACCGCTCGACGTAACGCTCAGCCGCTACGCCCAACAGGTGCGCCAATTCCGTAATGGGCAAATCACGGCAATTCAAGCGTGGCTCACCACACTTGATGAAATTGAGTAAACATCATATTCCGCATCTCGGTATAATAGAGAAGACCTATTAATCGCCATTACAAGGAGTCCTATGATCCCCTCACCTGTGACCGCCGACGTGCAGCATCTTTTTTCAAAAATCGTGCAACACGATGAATCTATTTCCCCTATGCATTTAGATTTACCTAATGAGACCCATGACACGATTAGTTTAGCCTATGGTGACGCAGATCCTGCCCTCTTCCCTGTAGATGCACTTATAGCAGCGGTCGATAGCATGCTCACCGGTAATCTCGATATCTCCTTGAATTATGCGCCTGCATACGCCGGCTTAGTGGCGTTGGTGCAAGCGCGTATGGCCCGCCAAAATGTCCCCCTTGCCCGCAACGAGGTGTTGCTTGCCAATGGCTCGAGCCAAATTCTATCACTCCTCCCCCAGATTTTGTGTAATCCAGGTGATGTCATCATTGTGGAAGGGCCAAGTTTTCTTGGTGCTGTTGAGACGTTTTTTAATTGTGGATTGACGATTGAAACCGTTCCTGTGCGTGATGATGGCTTAGATCTCGATATTTTGGAGTCGACCTTAGCCCGGTTGGCAACCCAAGGCATCCGCGCCAAATTCATCTACACCATTCCTACCTTCCAAAACCCTACCGGTTCGCTAATGCCCCTGGCCAATCGACAACGTTTGGTCGCCTTAGCTGCCCAATATGGTGTGATTATCATTGAAGACGATGCGTATGGTGATTTGCATTTCGAAAACCCTATTCCACTAAAGTTGATTGCCATTGATCCGACATGGGTGTTGTATGTGGGCACATTCTCCAAAATTCTCGCTCCCGGGGTGCGGATGGCGTGGGCCTGTGGTCCAGCGGAAATCATTAAACGCCTCAACCGCTTCAAAACCGAAGGTAGCAACGGCCCCTTTATGACGCGCCTCGTCGCCCAAGTATCGGCTGATGGCTGGCTTGACCAACACATCGCCATCCTCAATGCCCACTACGCCCAAAAATGTCAAGCGATGCTCGATACTATCGCACAGACGTTCCCTAGCGATGTGCGCTACAATCGGCCACTAGGGGGGTTTTTTGTCTATGTCTACCTACCAAACGACTTACCCGTGAGTCGCTTGTTACCAGCCGCAATTGCCAATGGCGTATCGTTTTTGCCAGGCACAACCTGTTATGCCGATGGCCAAGGCACACACGAAATTCGCTTGGCGTTTAGTTTTCAATCACAGGAAAAAGTGGTTGAAGGCATCCGACGGCTGGGCGCAACCATGCACCAGCTCCGCCAGGCATAAGGGTGTTGACAATAAACAATACCTACGCCAATCTACGCCGCTTGTTGATCGTTCGGCGGTGCATTGATACGCCCAAGTGCTAAAATTGTGCGATCAATCGATGATTTTAATTCGTTATGCAGTT
>CANFUF010000197.1 GCA_947450095.1 Roseiflexaceae bacterium | reverse complement strand
GTGCTCCCCACAAAAAAATGATCGATATCGACACGCCGATCAAATCCCAAAAATTGGCTGTCATGGTGTAACCAATTTTCAATATCAGCACAAACAGACACCGTCAATTGCGGCGCCGCCATGCGGGTCACATCGTTGGTGGTAAGGAAATACATCGGCCAGCGGGGCACCATCCCCGCCCGCAAATAGCGCGACACCGCCCGACGATCGCCCGACGCCAAGGTGCAGTGGATGAGCGTACTGTCGGTGTACAGTTGCGCCAACAGCGCTTTGGCGATGCCGTGCGATTGCCACTCGGGGCGCACAAAACAATCGGCCAAATAACAGACTTGCCCACGGGTCTGGGTGCCGGCCAAGCCCACAACTACGCCGTCGACTTCGGCCACGAGGAGCCGCCCGTGTTCATACAAATGCGGCCACCACGGCGCAATCCCCAGCGGGAGCATGGCGGCGTATTCGGCTGGGTCAGTGAAGTCTGTGGCCAGCCAACAATCGTGGACGGCGGCCATATCGGCGGCGGTGGCAGGACGAATGTGCATAAATCCTCATAGGCAAATCGCGTATTGCCTGCTATTATCGCCTAATATGAAGTAGGAAGTGTGAAGCATGAAGTAGGAAAGGCGGGGCGAATCATGTCGGCGCATTCATACGCCGCTATTCGCCCGTGAGCATATCCCCTGTGTCCTCTGCATGCCCTGTGCGAGATACGAAGTAGGAAGTGTGAAGCTTGAAGTAGGAAGTGGTTACATTCGCTCTGCGCTCTCTGCGTGCTCTGTGCGAGATAAAGTGCAACAATCCGCAAAAGATTAACAATTAATTCATAATTATATCTATAATTTTCATTTTTCCTGTCACAAATTCGTGTATTATGAAATTAATACGCTAATTCATATGTGCGAGATTTTTCATGCGTAAATTCCTTTTTGGATTAATACTATGTGGCATATTCGCTAGCATAATGCCCGCATATCCAACCTACGCCAGTGCCGCGCCAATCAAGAGCATTTCGGCAAACTCTAGTTCAACCTGTGTCATATTTGCCAATCTCAAACTCAAATGTTGGGGCGACAATAGCGATGGCCAACTTGGTTACGATAATACGACCGACCAAGGCAAACTGAGCGGCGATATGCTGGCATTACCATTTGTCAACCTCGGCGTGGGGAACACCGCCAAATCGGTTAGTCGCGGAAACTCGCATACCTGCGTCATCCTCGACAACAACACCGTCAAATGTTGGGGCCAAAATTCAAATGGGCAACTCGGTTACGACGATAACACTGACCGCGGTGGTGTAGCTGGCGATATGGCGGCACTACTACCTGTCAATCTCGGTGCTGGCCATACCGCCAAAGCAATCAGTGCCGGTGGCACCCATACCTGTGCCATCCTCGACAACAACACCGTCAAATGTTGGGGCGACAATTTCAATGGTCAACTCGGTTACGACGATACAATGAACCGTGGTGATAGCGCCGGCGACATGGCCGCACTTCCCACCGTCGACCTGGGTGCCGGTCGCACCGCCAAAGCAATCAGCGCTGGCTTACAATATACGTGTGCCCTGCTTGATAACAACAGCATCAAATGTTGGGGCGTCAATAATTCGGGTCAGCTCGGCCAAGATGACACAATCAACCGTGGTGATAGCAACACGAGTGGGCATACCATGACGGCACTATTACCAGTCAACCTCGGCGTAGGGCGCACTGCCAAATCGGTGAGTGTCAGCGTATTTCATACCTGTGCCATCCTCGACAACAATCAAGTCAAGTGTTGGGGCGGTAACGCCAACGGTCAACTAGGGTATGACGACATCATTACCCGTGGCGATGACCCCGGCGACATGTCATTACTCTCCACCGTCAACCTCGGCGTAGGGCACACAGCGCTGGCCTTGAGCGTCAGCGAAATGTTCACCTGCGCCCTGCTTGACAATCACCAAGTCAAATGCTGGGGTGACAATTCTTGGGGCCAATTAGGCTACGATGACATTACAACCCGTGGCAAAAATACAGGCGATATGGCGGCACTCCAACCAATCTACCTCGGTGCGGGCATGACTGCCAAGGCAATCAGTGTCGGCATTTTTCATACCTGTGTCATCCTCAATACCAGCGCCGTGAAATGTTGGGGCAAAAACAGCAACGGGCAACTCGGCTATGGTGACACCACCCACCGTGGTAATACCACTGGCAGTATGGCCAATATCCAAACAATTAATTTTGGCGTGTTTATGAATACGCAGAGTACCATGGCAAATCGCTGTACGATCCATGCCCCCTATCATAAAGCTGGTTGTGATTTAATCGGTGCCGATTTAGCCAACGATAATCTCAGCGGGGTCGATTTTCGCAACATCGATATGCACGAAAGTGATTTAAGCTTTGGTCATCATCCAAACGCCGATTTTTCGCATGCCAATCTCACCAACAGCGATCTGACCTATAGTATGCTCGACGGGTGTCGCTTCACGGGAGCCAATCTGACTAATGCCAATCTGCAAAACACCTCGCTCATCGGGGTATCGTCGGGTGGCATTACCGGCACCAACGTGTTGTTGCCACTCAATTGGCAACTCACCGCAGGCTACCTCGTCGGACCGTCTGCCAACCTGAGTAATGCCCAGCTCGCGAATGCAGATCTGCATCAGGTCCAGATGATGTATGCCCAACTCGCCTATAGCACGTTGGCCGGCAGCAATTTGGTCAGTATTGATTTGCGTGGTGTTGACGGCCGCGGTGCCGATTTGAGTCACACCAATTTAAATGGTGCCACTTTGATGTGGAGCAATTTATCGTGGGTCAATTTGAGTAACGCTAATCTGACCGGCGCCAATCTGAGTGGGGCCATGCTGGCCGGCGTCAACTTCAATGGAGCGAATCTGACCGGCGTCGATTTAACTGGCGCTGACCTGACGGGCGTGATTTGGCAAAACACGATTTGCCCAGACGGCACCAATAGTGACGCGCATGGGCAGACATGCGTGAATTGAAAATGCAGAATTGAAAATTGAAAATGCACAACTCCGCGGCTCCGTGCCTTCGCGTGAGACACAGTGCATCTCGCATGGGTAGGCATCAATTGATTGGCAAGCCACGGAGATTCCACAAACAAAGTAGGAAGTGTGAAGCATGAAGTAGGAAGTGGTTACATTCGCTCTGTGCCCTCTGCGTACCCTGTGCGAGATAATAAATTGAAAATACCGCAGCGATGCGTCATCTGCGTACCCTGTGCGAGATTAATGCAAAATGCACAACTCCGCGTCTCCGTGCCTCCGCGTGAGATATCGTGTATCTCGCATGGATGCGAGATAACAAAGTAGAAAGTGTGAAGCATGCAGTCAGCCTCAGCACCACGGAGATTCCACGCTGTGGTAGACGTAGCCTGCTAGGTCTACTTATCTTGGCGGCGTTGGCGTTCACGGGCGCGGCGAGTCGTGTTGGAGTAGGTAGGCTGGCGATCGCTTTGGCGACCACGGTCGACCATGATCCGCCAGGCCTCGTCGTCATCGGTGATGGTGCGTAGATGATCGTCGTCGATGCGATTGGACTGGCGTTCGTTGAGGCGGGCGATGCGCCGACTAAACGACTCATCGCTGGCCGAGACTTCGGCCACACTCTGCCAATAGCGCCACAACAAGCCTACAATCACCAGAAAGATGACAGCTGCAATGATAAATACCGAGATTGGCGCATCCATATCGCCTCCATTCAATGATTAGATGCGTACGGTGGGACGATATTCACCCCAAACGGTACGCAACACCCCACACACCTCGCCCACCGTGGCATTGGC
>CANFUF010000196.1 GCA_947450095.1 Roseiflexaceae bacterium | reverse complement strand
TGGCGAGAAGGGAATACAACCAACGCCATTTTCACCCAACAAATCAACCAAGCCGGTCTCTTCGATCCAGCGGTCAAACATGTTGTATGACGGCTGATGAATCAAACAAGGGGTGCCCAATTGTTTGAGGATGGCAAAGGCTTCCTTGGCTTGAGCTGGGCGGTAGTTTGACAAACCGACGTACAAAGCGCGGCCACTGCGCACAATATAATCGAGGGCTTGCATGGTTTCTTCGAGGGGGGTTTCGGGATCGGGGCGGTGGTGGTAGAAAATATCAAAGTAATCGAGGCCGGTGCGTTTGAGGCTCTGGTCACAGCTCGACACCAAATATTTGCGTGAACCCCATTCGCCGTAGGGACCGGGCCACATGTAGTAGCCGGCCTTGGACGAAACAATGATTTCGTCGCGGTAGGGAGCCATGTCGTGGCGCATGATTTGCCCAAAGGTTTCTTCGGCAGAGCCAGCGGGCGGGCCGTAGTTGTTGGCCAAATCGAAGTGCGTGATGCCCATATCAAAGGCAGCCAACACCATGGCACGTGAGGTTTCGTATTTGTCGACCCCACCAAAGTTGTGCCACAACCCTAACGACAACGCAGACAACTTGAGACCACTCCGACCAGTGCGATTGTAACGCATGCTGGCATATCGGCTTGCATCAGCGACATACGGCATTGTGTGACTCCGTTCAGAAAAGAATTTATGCGGACACCTGTATGATACCCCAAACTGACAGATTACGCATATTCAGATTTGGACCGTTTTATTTGTATGTGCGCCGGTACATTGGTCTGCTTACGACATCCCTCCAGCAATTGCGCGTGGGTATCATATCCCGCACGGAGCAATTCAACCACTACTTGTTCGACTTGTTTGGCGTCATAACTGACTTTAGTAAGTTTTTCCATCATACGCACCGTCGCTACTCCGGCAATCGTCAGCGGGCCATGTTGCGCCACAAAATCAGCCAACTGATTGCGCACTTCACCTCGGCGCATATTCAGTTTTGCTAATTCTGCATCAATTAACAGCAACTGCAACATATTGCACCGCGCCAGCCCCTGCGTATCGTGCCACCAGTCTCGATTCGCCACATACGCCGCAATCCCACGCATGAGTTGTTGGTAGGAAATCACCATACCCGTCCAATCATGAATTGTGGCATGCAACTGCGGATCCGCGGCATCAAACACACAATGAGACATTGCCTCCTGCAAGGCACAGACAATTTGCACGACTTGGTCAATCGGGGTGGCATTGGCAATTAACGGCGCCACCCGGGCCGTTTCGGGAATCAAAAAATGTGACATAGTGATTCAGCCTTTCGTTTCAACACATTCCACCTCCATAACCGTTTTTGATTGTCCAAAAGGTACGCAAATATCGCAAGAAATACATTTTTTCGTCATAAAAAATTCGTTTGGATATACTCAATACTTTAGCCTTTACCTCACGCATAAAATCTCGTTTACACTAGTATTGGAATTTTTTACACAGGAAGATTACGCATGAATTTCCAGAAATACATCATCGTTGCCATGGCACTATGGTTGATTGCCTGTGGCAACTTTACCGCCAAAGTTGCCTCCAATGTAGCCACCAGTATTGCCGCCACCCAACAAGCAGATGGGACGAGCCAAACAGCCGATAACACGGCGCTTCCTGCAGATACAACCGCAATCACGAAGCCCGCGAAAGCCACCCCTGCCAGCAAACCGACCACCAAGCCAGCCAAAGCCACGCCGGCCAGCAAACCGACCGCCAAACCGGTAAAGGCTACACCAGTACCTGCGACCACCGATTATCAGGCAATTAATGATGAGGTTGATGCATTTTTTGGTGAGTTTATCAATGAAAAAACTCCGGGTGGGGTGGTGATTGTGCTCCAAGACGGTCAAATTATCCACCAAGCAGCCTATGGCCTTGCGAATCTCAAAAAGAAAACACCACTAACGGTCAATCATATGTTCCATTTGGCATCGATGGGCAAACAAATGACAGCAATGGCAATCATGATGCTCGCCGAGCAAGGCAAACTCGATTACGATGACCCCATCAGCAAATACATCCCCGAAATTTCACAATTCGGCGACACATTTACCATCCGCCAAGTGTTGCACCACACATCTGGGTTACCCGATTACAGCGACGGCATCACGGACGCACTGATGAAGCGCTCCGATAATCCCACCAACGAGGATATGATTGCGGTACTCCACAAAAAACGCAAGCTTCTCGCCGCCCCAGGTGATGCATTTTATTACAGCAATGCCGGCTACGACATGCTGGCCGTCTTGATTGAACGGGTGTCTGGCGAATCATTCCCCGACTTCGTGCAAACCCATATTTTTGACCCGCTCAAAATGAAAAGCACTTTTTCGTTGCCCAACAAAAAACGCCGTGCTGATCCGTTGGTGACCATCAGCTATACCGGCAGTAGCGACGCACCCGAAGCCTACCCCAATGACCCTCTCGACAATATCTACGGCTCGGGGTCAATCTATTCCACCATTGGTGACATGGCGTTGTACGACGAAGCGCTCTATGGCGACACCCTCGTTTCACAAAAAACCTACCAAGAGGCACTTAAGCCCGCCACCCTCAACGACGGCAGTGTCGAACAATACGGCTTTGGGTTGGAATTTGAAAAGTGGAAAAAAGAAACCTATGTGGCACATTCAGGGGTGTGGTTGGGCTTCAACAACGATTATGTGCGCTTCCCCCAGCGCCATTTTTCGGTCATTGTATTGCTCAACCGCGATTATGAATACCCCGACAATCCCCGCATTGCCCTCAAAGTGGCCGAATTTTATTTGAAATAGGCTCCCCAGAACAACACTCATGCTATCGACTTGGTGCATGTATTTGCACCAAGTCGACGCCTGTTATAATGGCAAACACTTGATTAGAATCTTGGATTTAAAAAGCAGTATCGCGTGTATGGTATCGACAAACCTACCAGCATGACTAACACGCCCTACATGGCACAAGTTATGACTCTGACGGTGAATTAAGGGCAAATGCTATTTTTTGCGTGGCACCAACGCCATAAAAATCATCCAGCCCCAGTGCACATACCCTAATATGACAAGTGTACTAAGTGCTGTTAATGAGGGACCGTTTATCGCATATAAGAAACTAAATATCTCCCAACCGATCCAACTAATGATTGCCAAATACGACCAGCCTCGGTTGGCTGCAATAATCGCTATTATAAGCTTCGCAACCGATCCTATAATGGCATATAGCATAAAATTTTCCATTAAGCGCATCCCCTTACGTTCTTATTAATCCGCATCACTGATATCATTATTAGCCGCATCACGCTCGCGTTGAATGCGTTTTTGCAATTCATACAATTGCTGTTGCCGTTTGCGTTCTTGATACGCCACATAATCTCGACTTGGAATAAAAAACCATATCACAAAACCAATAATTAGTAACCCAGCAGTCAATGACATACGCATCCTCCTTTTTTATACATAGATTTATCGACACAATGAACTAGCCTTGCCTCCATTTCGTATATAATTACGTAATTATTACGTTATTATATATAATATAGTATTTTTTATCCACATTTGTGGACTTTTCACAAATCACACTATCAAGTCTAATGCTATTTTTGTTACTAAAAACGTGAAACTATAATTTCAACAGGAAAGTTATCAAGTTACCCTGATTGCTAGTCTAGCGGTAGTTCGTAAGGCTTAACGCACTGAGTGACGCACACAATTTAATCATCACTCCGTCGGTATTGCGTGCGTGCAAGCGCGTTATTCCCATCTTCTCAAGTTGACTATTAAAGGTCTCAATGCGCCT
>CANFUF010000195.1 GCA_947450095.1 Roseiflexaceae bacterium | reverse complement strand
AGATACAACCCCACCAGCATGGCGGTAAAGGCCTTGGTCGAGGCCACCCCAATCTCGGGGCCGGCATGGAGCATCAGCGAGCCGGCCGTGGCCACCCGGGTGGCTTGGCTACCGACGGCATTGACGATGGCCATGGTGGCGACTCCCGCCGAGCGTGCCAGTTCCATCGCCGCCAAGGTGTCGGCGGTTTCACCACTCTGGGTGATTGCCACCAGCAACATGCGTGCGTCGAGCACCGGCTCGCGGTAGCGAAACTCCGAGGCATAATCAACTTGCACCGGCACACGGGCAATCTGCTCGATCATGTATTTGCCAATCAAGGCCGCATGCCAAGCCGTGCCACAAGCCGTCAACACCAGCGACGACACATCGCGCAGGGCCGCATCATCCAAGGTCACGTCGTCGAGCCGCACCGTGCCCGCTTCGAGGTCGACCCGCCCCCGCAGTACATCGGTCAACACCCGCGGTTGCTCGTGGATTTCTTTGAGCATGAAGTGTTTATAGGGGCCCCGTTCAATCGACACCGGATCCCACGCCAGCGCCTGTACCGCCCGTACCACCGCACTACCGTCAGGACGGCTGATTTGCACGGTGGTGGCAGTGATTTCAGCGATATCACCATCTTCCAAAAAAATCACCCGTCGGGTATGATCGACGATGGCCGGCACATCCGACGCCACAAACATTTCGTCGTCACCCACGCCAATCACCACGCCGCCAGCATGCCCGATACGTGTCGCCACCAAGGTGCCCGGTTGGTCGATGGCCAAGGCCACAATGGCATTGCCCCCGTGGAGCATGGCAGCGGTCTGGCGGAGCGCTTCGACCAACGACCCACAAGTGTGGTAATGATTCCCTAGCAAATGGGCAATCACTTCGGTGTCAGTTTGTGAGCCAAACTGATGGCCAGCGGCGATCAATTCTTGTTTTAATTCGAGATAATTTTCGACGATGCCGTTTTGGATGACCACGACGCGCCCACCTGCATCACGATGAGGATGAGCGTTTTGTTCGGTGACATCACCATGGGTGGCCCAGCGGGTGTGGCCGATGCCCATGTGCCCATGTACGGGGTTGCTAGCGAGTACGTTGGTGAGGCCCGACAATTTGCCCACACTGCGGCGGATGTCGAGAGTGCCGGCGTTGTCGACGGCAATCCCGGCCGAATCATAGCCGCGATATTCCAAGCGCGCCAGCCCAGCGACAATCAGCGGGGCCGCCTCACGCGGACCGACATATCCCACAATTCCACACATTGGTTGCTCCTTTTTGGCACATGATATCGCGCGCCATTAGTCACGGTATAATACCCAAGAATCCATCCAACACGAGAAGACCAATGACGCACCCTGCAACTGCTCAACGTATTGCCACTTTTGGCACGACTATTTTCACCGAAATGAGCGCCTTGGCATTGGCGCACAACGCCGTCAACCTCGGCCAAGGCTTCCCCGACTTTGTGGGTCCTGACTTTGTCAAAAACGCCGCGGTAGCCGCCGTCCAAGCCGACCTCAATCAATATGCTCCCATGCCCGGCTTACCCAGCCTGCGGCAGGCCATTGCGGCCACTTGGGCAGACCGCACCGGACGCGAAATCGATCCGCTGGCCGACGTCAGTATTTCCAGCGGCGCCACCGAAGTGCTGTGCAACATCATGCTGGCCTTCGTCAATCCGGGCGATGGCGTGGTGATGTTTGAGCCGGCCTACGACGCCTATCAACCCGATGTCATCATGGCGGGCGGTCACGCCATCCCCGTGCGACTCTACCCACCCGATGCCCAACACAGCGGCTGGCATTATGACGACGCAGCCCTCGAGGCAGCCTTTGCGCAACGCCCCAAACTGCTGTTGCTCAACACCCCCCACAATCCCACCGGCAAAGTCTTTAGCGCCAGCGAATTACAACGTATCGCCGAACTATGCCAGACCTACAACGTGCTGGCGGTGGTCGACGAAGTCTACGACCGGCTGGTCTATGACCAACACCAGCACATCCACCTCGCTAGCCTGCCTGGCATGTGGGAGCGCACCATGACCGTCAACAGCATCGGCAAAACTTTTAGCGTGACGGGGTGGAAAATCGGCTGGTGTGTGGCGCCCGCCAAGCTTATCAGCGCCGTGCGCGCCACCCACCAATGGGTTACTTTTGCCACCTCGACCCCCATGCAACAGGCCTCGGCAGTGGCACTGAACGACGCCCGCCACAACGGCTACTATGACCAACTCATCAGCGAATACAGCGCCCGCCGCATCCAACTCAACACCATCTTGCGCGCCACCGGCTTACCACTCATCGACGCCGAAGGGTCGTACTTTGTCAGTGTCGATGTGGCACCCCTCGGTGTCAGCGATGTACGGGTCTTTTGTCGGCGCTTGACGAGTGAGCTGGGCGTGGCGTCAATCCCCATCCCGGCATTTTATCTGGCACCGGGAGCACCGGCTTTGGCGCGCTTTTGTTTCGCCAAAAAAGCCACCACCTTAGCAGCTGCCGGCGAGCGCTTGACGCGCTTGCACGACATCGACTGGACTAGTTGACGGTCGGATTAGCAATGAGCGTCAGTAATGATTGACGCAAGCGCTTGATCCGCACATCGAGCCCGTTGGGACGCACATACAAATCTTGGCGCACCGCCACAATGTCGCGGTGGATTTGTTCGATTGGATCACGCACTGCACTGGTCGCCGTTATGGCGGCCCGTTGTAGTGCGTCGTCCATAAGGAGCAACATCTGCGCCGTGCCCGTCATGTCGTTGCGCGCCAAAGCGGCTTCGGCATCGCTGGCATGCGCCAACGCCCGGGTCAAATAGACAGCACACCACAAGGCAGCGGTGTCGGCTTTGACATCGAGGATTTCTTGGCGCGAAATCTCTTGGACCAACGGCGGTGCCGGTGTGGCCGTCACCGCCGGGATGGTCGTGGCAACGGTACCAGCCACTGGTGTCGCTTTGCTGGGGGTTTGTAACACCACCACACGGTCACGGGGAATCACCAACCAGGCCAGGACCAATGTCACCAGCGCGGTAACAACATGCGGCAACGCACCTTGCAAAAGGCGTCGTTGCCGCGTTGGTTGGGAATCACCGTGTATATCAGCCATCGATTATTTGTCGATTTGGGCCGTCAACAAAATCGCTTGGGCGATTTCGCGCATTGATTTGCGCGTGTTCATCGATAATTGTTGAATCTTGCGGAAGGCATCTTGTTCTTTGAGGCCTTGGGTATCCATCAACACCCCTTTGGCGCGCTCGATCAATTTGCGCGTTTCCATGGTGTCTTTGAGATCGCCCAGCTCTTTGTTGATGGTATTGAATTCGGCAAAGCGCGCCAAGGCGATTTCGATGGCGGGCAACAATTCGGCTTCACGGAAGGGCTTGACGATGTAATTGACCACACCGGCCTCGCGGGCACGATCGACCAATTCACGATCCGAATAGGCCGTCAGCAACAATACCGGAGCGATTTTTTCTTCTGTCAATACTTTGGCGGCCTGGATACCATCAAGCTTGGGCATTTTGATGTCCATGATGACCAAATCAGGACGCAACTCACGAGCTAGATGAATGGCACTCAAGCCGTCACCCGCATCGCCAACCACCAAATAACCGAGACCAACTAAGGTCTCGCGTAGATTCATCCGTATAATTGATTCATCATCGGCGATCACCAAACGCAACTGATTAACCATTAGACTAACTCCTGCCACAAACGGGGATGCGCGTCGCATATTTCATATCACACTTGACTATAGCACGTATTTCAAAACATGGTCAAGCGCATAATACCCAAAATACGCCAAACTTTTTGGATATTTCGTGACAAAATCGGAGATAATCATATCTCGCACAGTGCACGCAGAGGACGCAGAGGTAGTCAATTTATCTCACACAGAGGACGCAGAGGGCGCAGAGATT
>CANFUF010000194.1 GCA_947450095.1 Roseiflexaceae bacterium | reverse complement strand
CTATCGAGAGTTCGAATCTCTCCCTCCCCGCCACCGAAACCGCTAGGCTTACGCCGGCGGTTTTTTTGTGTCGTCGTAGAGCCGCAGCTTGCTGCGGCTCTACGGGAATGATGTCGTACGGGCGATCCTCCCACGGCTTGCCGTGGCCAATCGCCCGTACCCGTCATTTACCGCGTATATGTGACGGTCAGTGCCGACGATGCGATGGTGCGGTCGGCGATGGCGGCCAGCAGACTGTCACGGGTGACACTCGCTCCCGCCGCAAACACCGGCGCAGCCGACAAGGCATACAAGGTGATAATGTAGGTTTTGAGCCCAGGCCCTTGCGAGCAGGGTGGTGCATAGGCCAAATTGGGGTTGACGCTGTTGCTCCCATAGGTGCCAATGGTGCTGTTATTGGCGGGGATGGCGGTGGTGGTGGCCGGAATGTTGTAGACCGTCCAATACCAGTGGGTGGTGTCTGGCGCCACATGATGCATGATCAACGCAAAGCTTTTGGTGCCGGTAGGGGTATTGCTCCAGGCCAGCGGTGGTGATTGTGATGCGCCATCACAGGTATAGGTCACCGGCAAAGCGCCGCCGTTAGCCACAGCCGGACTACTGAGGGTAAATGTCCCCGTGCTGGCGACAGGCGTGGCGCTGGCCGCAACAGGTGTGGCGGATTTGGTGGCCGTTTTGGTGGCCGTCGCTTGGGTAGCGCTGGTGGGTTGGACTGTCGTGGCTACAGTAGGTAATGGCGTGGCCGGAATCTGGTCTGATTGTAGCGTATACGAGACATCGCGGTCGCCGTCTTGATCGTGGAAGTGCATCGCCACTGTTGTGGAGTTCTGGGTATACGACACGGTATAAGTCGACCCGTTGAGGGTGTAGGTCAGACTATATTGTGTGGCACTAGCCCGCTCAAACCCGGTAATGACGGCGCCTGGAAGCGGGTCTTGGGGGGTACGGACCGGTTTGAGGATGGGTTGAGGATCGATTTGGTCGCTGACCACCGTCACCTTGCCATACATGCCGCCATTGATATAGGGGTAGGTATTTGAGGCATGGTAGTGATAAATGCCGTTTGGTCCGATGTGTCCATTAAAGCCGTCGAGTCCAGTAGGCTTGCTACCGTCGACCTCTAGTAGTCCATAGATGGCATAGCCATCGAGGGCATAGGCGATGGGTTTGTCGGCACCGATGAGTGCTTGCAAGTGGAGCGGGGCGATGTGGTAGTGGTAGTCGTCGGCTTTGCCCGAATGGCCACCCCATTGGTCGAGCTCACCCGCCAAAAAGGCATCGTCGCCGCGATTGTTGAGGGCATTGAAAATCGGTACGCCGTTGACGGCCAGCGCAATAGCACCGCTATACAAGGCATTGCGGGCTGAGATGGGATTGACGGCGGGCGTGGGATTCAACGGAATCTGCCACGCTTTGCTGCCGTAGTACGGCTGTGCCAACGGTACCTGCCGTTGCCAACTGGTAATGCCCACCATCATGTTGTGACGCGGTAAACCACGAGATTCGACATACAAATAGGTGTTGTCACTGTGGGTACTTACCAAATCAGGGAAATACTCAAACCCTAGTGCTTGGAGCGCTTGGGCGGTGACACTGGGGGTGAGTGTTTTGCTTGCGGTAAGGGTTTTGCTGGGCGTAAGCGTCTTGCTGGACGTCGCTGTGCGCGTGCCGGTACGGGTTTTGCTGGGCGTAAGCGTTTTGCTCGTGGTCATAGTTTTGCTACGGGTAGCAGTTGCTGCTGCGCCCCGCAGTGGGTCGTCCCCGATGATACTACCTTCGCTACCACAGGCGGCTAGCAAGGCACTGCCAAACCCATAGACCAGTAGGCGATTTAATTCGCGGCGCGACATCGACATGGTGATACATCCTTTTTATGGTGAAATAAAATAAATACCCCTGAGTAGCAGTTGCTGGTAATCGCGTATTATTGCGTGTCTGTGCCACAATGAGATATTCAACAGACGAAAACAGCGTGATGGTTGTTCCTCATCATTCTAGCCTGAATGTAGATTGTAGTCCATTGATACGCGCAATATTGGGTGATGGATACGCATATGTTATGATACGAGCAACGCCCGCTTCACCAAATAGCTCTGTAGGAGTCAATGATGACCTACCGCACCCCCCTGCCGTTCCATGCCGCCACCGAGATTGGCACGCTTGATGAAGCCACCAAAGCCTTTTATGATCGTGAAGGCTATGCCATTTTGCCGGCCCTGCTCAGTGACGCCGAGCTCGAGCCCGCCCGCCAAGCCATGCGCATCAAAGTAGACCAAATTGCTGACGAACTTGCTGCCGATGGTTTGATTACAGAGACCTATGCGGCTGAACCATTTGAATTACGCTTGGCCAAAATATTTGGGCATTTGACCGACGCCGAGTTTCTCAAATACGGCCGCAGTTGGCGCGATCGCATCCCCGGGTATTTTGAGCTGATGACCAACCCCAAAATCCTCAATGCGGTCGAGTCACTCATCGGTCCCGAAATTTTTTCTAATCCAGTCTATAACGTGCGCCCCAAAGTCCCCAAAGTGGCGGCCGGTGCGGTGCCGTGGCACCAAGACAAGAGTTATTGGCCTGACGCCAACTCCAATCCGGTGATTACGGTGTGGATTCCGCTGGTCGATGCCACACTCGAGAACGGCTGTTTGCAGGTATGGCCGCGCACCCACAAAGCCCAGGTATATGATTTTCATCAAGAAGATTATTCGGGCACCGGCTACTACGAAATTTCGGGCGAGCTGTTGGTCAAGGCCAAGCGGGCGGCAGTCCCGTTGCCCGTCAGTGCCGGCACGGCGATTTTGTTCAACGATCGTTGCATTCACATGAGCACGCCCAACAATTCTAATCACGTGCGCTGGAGCGTCGATTTGCGCTATCAGCCGACTGATCAAGACCCGATGCCCCAACACGGCGTGGGCTTTTTGGCGCGCTCGCAAGCCCACCCTGCGCGGGTGGCGACCATGGCGGATTGGTTGGCTGAGCGTCCCGAGCATGTGGGGTGATTACACGGGCTCGCACAGAGCACACAGAGGACGCAGAGTCACCACCTAGTATGGAATGACGCTATACGAAGGATGAAATATAAAGTCGGAAGGAGGAAGTGAGGTAGGTAATCAATAAAACTCAGTATAGATCAACCTATATCACTTCATACTCCCGACTTCACTTCATACTTCCGACTTCACTTCATACTTCCGACTTCACTTCATACTTCTGACTTCATGCTTCCTACGTCGCGTGGGCGTCATGCAGGGAGATTCCACGCTACGGTTGCAGGCAACCGGCATGGAATGACGTGGGGGGCACTTCATACTTCCAGCTTCATACTTCCTACGTCGTATTCATACTTCCTACGTCGCATGGGTGTCATGCAGGGAGATTCCACGCTACGGTTGCAGGCAACCGGCATGGAATGACGTGGGGGGCACTTCATACTTCCAGCTTCATGCTTCCTACGTCGTATGGGCGTCATGCAATGGCGCCCCGGTTGCCGTGGCAACCGACATGAAATGACCTTCGTTGGAATTGTGATTTAAAACGGGCAAAATTACAATACTGTTAAATATTTATTCAGCAAAAACCAGCTAATTTTAAAAATAAACAATAGTTAAAAAACGAGTAAAATACTGATAATAAAGAAATATTACGATAGAGTTTTATTTAAAAAAACGATATTTTTTTTCAATAAAAATAATTTACATATAAAATGCAATATATGGTAGTATAGACATATAAATTTTTGTCAAATAGAATGCTGCGGGTAGTATTTTATTTTTTGCAAAAGCAATACCTACGCCAATTGAAAGTGGCATAAAAGTGGCTTTTCCTGTATAGTTTTGGTATCTAACCCCCAAAAACTAGAGAAAAGCCATGAACATCTTCGCACTGTTTCACTCCTTTTGTCAAGTCTACTCCGCCACCATGCTCCGCAAT
>CANFUF010000193.1 GCA_947450095.1 Roseiflexaceae bacterium | reverse complement strand
CCTGCTCTGCATCCAAATCGCCCCCTTGCCCCTCAAACTGCTCGGCGTGCTCGCATTGCTGGCAGTGGCCTGGTATCGCCCCGACATCACCCTGCCGTTGGTGCCGGCCACAGCACCCCTCTACCTCATCCCGGTGGCGCTCACCGCCAGCCAAGCCATACCCTTGCACGAAATCGTGCTGCTCATCAGCATTGCCGGTTGGGTGGGTATGCGTTGGCGGGCCCGCCAACCCATCGTCACCCTCAGCAAAGCCGACCTCTGGCCGGCCTTGCTCATCCTCAGCGCTACCGCCAGCCTGCTATGGGTCTTGCCCGAAGGGCGCAGCGAAGCCTTGCGGAGTTGGCGCTGGATAATCGTCGAGCCGATTATTTGGTTTTTGCTGACCCGCACCGCCATCCAAACCCAACGCCTCACCACCCAAACGCTGATTCGCGTGCTGGTCGCCAGCGGCGCCACCGTGGCCGGCTTCGGACTGTTGCAATTCGTGGGACTCGACCTGGTGCCGTGGCTGGGCAGCAAACGAGCCTTCAGCGACAACATCGTGGCCGTCGACAATGTGCGCCGCGTGGCGTCGGTCTATGGCCACCCCAACAACCTCGGTTTGTTCCTCGAACGAGTCTGGCCCTTTGCCTTGCTGGGGATCATGGTACCTGCGTGGCGCACGCGCTGGAGCTGGCCGGTGCTGGCGTTGTGTGCCATCGGCTTGGTGCTGTCGTTTTCACGGGGGGCATGGTTGGCGGCCGTGTTGGCCAGCGCATTGTTGGTGCTCGCCAATCGTGGCGCGCAACTCTTACGCCAAAAGCCGTGGCTGATGCTGGTGGCCGTCTCGGCTGGTTTGGCCGTGGCCGCCGGCGCGTTGCTGGCGCGCGGCACCAACGTGGGGAGCCTCGATGCGCGGGTCTTGTTTTGGCACGAAAGTATCACGTGGCTCCAGCAACGCCCGTGGGGGCTCGGCTTGGGGCAGTTTTATTTTTATCACAATCCCGAATACGGCCATAGCATCATCGACCCCTCGCTGATCGGCACCAGCGAGCAATACGCCGCCCACCCCCACAACCTCATCCTCGACCTGTGGCTCAACCTCGGGCCATGGGGCTTGATTGTGGTGGGGGTGTTGGTGGTGCGGGCCTGGCGCCAGAGTATTTTGGCGCCACAGGCCTCGTGGCCGGCGATTACGGCGGGGATTGTGGTGGTGGCAACAGTGGCTCACGGCGTCATCGACCAGTTTTTCTTCGTCAGCGACCTGATTTATTGCTTTTGGCTCTGTTTGGTGCTGATTGCAGTTGACAGGGAGCCTGCCACACGGCTATAATGACCACAGTACAGGACGGCAGATACTTGCTCAACCCCGCCAGGGCCGAGAGGCAGCAACGGTAGGCGAGTTCCTCTGGGTGTTCTGTACTGCTTTTTATTGTTTTTGAAAAAATACTCCTGCGCAGACGTGAATAAGCCACAAACCACTATACGATTGCGCACATTTCGTTGCCACCATAGATTCGTCGTGTATTACTTGTTTTCGCGCACCAATGCGATGGCTTGGCGCCCTAGCACACAAATATCGTGAGCGATTTCGGGCGATGCCAAGTCGTCCCAGCTGACCCAGCGGGCGCCATTGGTTTCGCGGGCCGAGGGCGACAGTGTGCCTGCCACCACCGTGGCCACATAAATCAAATCGATGTGTTGATGGCCGGGGGTAATGTTTTCGAGCAAGATACAATGTGGTTGGGGCAACACCAGCACATCGCCGAGGGGGGTGGGAGTGGTGCGCAACGCCACCTCGAGGCCGGTTTCTTCACGGACTTCACGGACTGCGGCATCGTGGGGTAATTCATGGGGGTCGATATGGCCACCAGGGGGCAACCACATCGCTAGTTTACGATGGAGCAACAACAGCGTACAATCAGCATGTACCACAAATGTTGTGGCCGTAAAATCACGAGTAATTAGGGAATTATCAGCCATCACCGCGCAACCTTCTGCTATCACACTTCGTCAAGCCATGGTAGCATACAGATATCAGCGTGGTGTGTGGCATACAAAAGGAGCGTATTGCGTGGCTGAACCATCGTTAGAGCTTATTCGGCGCGCCCAGCGTGGTGAACGCGATGCCCTCGAACAACTCGTTATCAGTCAAAAACAGTACATCTACAGCATCGCCATGACGATTTTGCATAATACTGACGATGCCGAAGACCTCACCCAAACGGCCTTTATCCGACTGTTCCGGTCGATTCATCAATACAACGGTGACAGCAAATTCACGACGTGGCTCTATCGGTTAGTGATTAACTTGGGGCGTGACGAGTTACGTTCGCGCCGGCGCAAGGTGCCCATCATTAACCCGATTGCCAGCGATGACGACGAGCTCGATCCCGTGACGTTGATTCGTGACACCAACAACGAGCGTGACCCACAGACCTCGCTCGAGCACAACGAAACACGGCGGATTTTGGTAGCGGCACTGGCCCAACTCGATGACCAATACAGGCTGACCCTGACCATGCTCTACTTCGACGACATGAAGTATTCTGACATCGCCGACATCCTCGAAATCCCACTCAACACCGTCAAAAGTCACATTCGCCGTGGCAAAGAGCGCCTGCGTGAGATTTTGGAAGGGCAGCATATCGACGAGCGAGGCGATTAATCTTGCGCAACCGGATGATTCCGTTGAAATACCCATTCACCTTGGCGCTGATCGTTTTTTTACCACCATGGGGGACCCAATCATGCAACACTGTGACGACATTTGCACCCAAATCGCCATTGGCGAACGCGCTGATCCCGAGGTGCAAACTCACCTCGCCAGCTGTAGCGCCTGCCGCGCCTACGCCAGCGAGATGACGGCGCTCGACCAACAACTCGGCAATCTATTGCGCTACACCCCCTCCGACACCCTCACGCTCCAACTCATGGCCATTGCCGCCGACCACGCCATGCCGCTACCACGCCGACGTCAGCCGTGGTGGGGCTCGTTGCTGGTATTTGCGATTGGGGTAGTGGCGTTGGGGTTCTCGGTCCTAGTATCTGCCGAAATCGTGGTACTGTTTGCCGGCTCATACGGCTTTGGCGCCTACGCCCAACAAATCACCGCCTTGCCACAGACCGGCTATACCTGGCTGGTAGGTGGTTCACCTGCATTGCAGACGGTCTTTAGCAAGCTCGACACCATGCGCGTACAGCTGGTGGGGATTTTGGTAGTGGCCTTGATGCTGTTTGGCTATACCAATCAACGTAGCAAGCGGATCCGGTCGTAGGGCGTCGCCACATCCAGCATACATAGACTCATCCACACGCACCCCGCTGGGGTGCGTTTTGGTGTGTAAATTACCAATACGTAATCATGCAATCAAGGTATAATTGTCACGTATTGATGCAGTATGTGTGTGCGACTGAGAGGTATGGCAATGTGGAAAAAACCATTGACGATTGTACTGCTGTGTGCGGTATTTATATTTACCATCGTTTGGAAGTATACCTTGGTGCATTGTTATACTCGCGGTATCGGCTTTGATTTGGTTGGTTGTGATCTGCGTGGTGCCGACTTCAGTGGTGCCAATCTGGCGGGGGTCGATTTGTCTGGGGCAGACCTGACGGGGGCAAAGTTGAAGGGAGCGAACCTGACACGGGCGAATTTGTCAGGGGTGAATCTGACACTTATCTCATCTGGGAATATTACAGGTGTACCAATACTGCCGAGCGGCTGGATATTACTAAAAGGGTATCTTATTGGACCGGGTATAACGCACACCGATATAGATCTCTCGGATATCGATCTCTCAGGAGCCAAACTTTCCAATATTAATTTCTCCAATATTAATTTGTCTCAATACCTACGCCAATCTACGCCGCTTGTTGATCGTTCGGCGGTGCATTGATACGCCCAAGTGCGGAAATTATCCGTTCAATCGGTGATTTTAATTCGTTGTGCAATTTTTGCGGAAGCAATTTTAATATCACAGTGACAT
>CANFUF010000192.1 GCA_947450095.1 Roseiflexaceae bacterium | reverse complement strand
TGAAGTTGGAAGTGAAGTTGGAAGTGAAGTTGGAAGTGAAGTTGGAAGTGAAGTTGGAAGTGAAGTTGGAAGTGAAGTTGGAAGTGAAGTTGGAAGTGAAGTTGGAAGTGAAGTTGGAAGTGAGATCCTCGTTTGGCTCGCACAGGGGGCGCAGCGGGCACAGAGGCATACTTCATTTTCAATTTTCAATTTTCAATTTTCAATTTTCAATTTTCAATTTTCAATTCTCAATTCTCATGTATAATTTTGCCAAGTAGTTGCACATATTTATTGAGTAGACATGCGTATTACGCTCCTCGGTACAGGTACATCGACCGGCGTCCCAATGATTGGCTGTCGCTGCCCCGTCTGCACATCGACTGATCCTCGCGACCGGCGCCTACGCACATCAGCGCTCATCGAAAGTGCTGATGGTAATGTGCTCATCGATGCGGGTCCCGACATGCGCCAGCAATTGCTCACCGCCCGGGTGCGATCACTCCACGGCGTGTTGCTCACCCACGAACACCAAGACCATATTGGTGGACTCGATGATTTGCGTCCACTCAATTACCGCATGCAATCATCCATCACGTTGTATGGCCAACAGCGCACTATTGATGCCGTCAAATCACGCTACCACTACGCGTTTTCCGAAAGTAGCGGGGGCTCTTCACGCCCCAATCTGTCATTGTCGCCCATTACCCCGTGGCATTCCTTTACCCTCGCCAATCTGACGATTATGCCTATCCCCATCACCCATGGGTCACTGCATATTTTGGGCTTCCGCATTGGTAATTTCGCCTATATCACCGATGCCAGCACTATTGATGACGAGGTATGCAAAGCCCTTACTGGCGTCGACGTACTCGTCATCAATGCCTTGCGTGACGAACCCCACCCGATGCACTTGTCGTTTACCCAAGCCACTGAGTATGTCAACCAAATCGGCCCCAAACGGGCTTATTTCGTGCATTTATCACACGATGTACGCCATGCCGATTTGGCACCACGACTACCCGCCCACATACAGCCGGGTTACGACGGGCTGATGTTTGAGGTGCCGTCATGACCATTGTCATCGACGCCCGCCTCAATGCCTACCGTAACGGCGGCATCCCGCAATACACACGCCAACTCATCTATGCCATGGCTGAGGTGGCGCCCACTACCGCAATAACAATTTTGCAACATCGCCGCCAACCCGAACGCCTCGTCAGCGCCCCCAATATCACCCGCCAAGTCATCTACACCCCACCCCATCACGGTTGGGAACCATGGACGTTGCCACTCGAAATCAGCGCTATCCATCCCAGCGTGGTGTTGTTCCCCGACTTCATTGCCCCCACGCAGCGCAATTTCCCCGCCGTGGTCACGATTCACGACCTGGCGTTTTTGCATTTCAGCGATTTGCTCGACGACAATGCCAAAGCCTTTTATGGGCGGGTCGGTGCGAGTAGCAAGCATGCTGATGGTATCATTGCCGTGTCTGAATCAACCAAACGTGATATTGTGCAATTGCTCGGCATCGCCCCCGAGCGGATTACCGTAATCTACGAAGCGGCCGCGGCACACTTTGTGCCGTTGCCACAAACGCCCCACGAACGCAAGCGCATCAACAATGTCGATGTCACTGCCAATGCCTTTTTGTTGTTTGTCAGTACCATTGAGCCCCGCAAAAACCTGCCGGTGCTGCTACAGGCCTTGCGGATTTGCCGTGACCGCCACCCTAACCGCGACTATCATTTGGTGGCGGCGGGGGCGCGGGGCTGGCGCGAAACGCCGATTTTGCAACAAATCGACCACCTGCGCCTGCACGACGCCATCACTTTGCTCGGCAGCGTTGCTGACGATGACTTACACTGGCTCTATGCCAATTGCCGCATCTACGCCAACCCTTCGCGCTACGAAGGATTTGGCTTGCCGTTACTCGAAGCCTTGGCCTGTGGCGCCCCTGCTTTGGCCAGCGACACCTCAAGCCTGCCCGAAATCGGTGGTGATGCGGCGCAATACATCCCCCCCGACGACCCGATTGCCTGGGCCGACGCCATCGAGCAATTATGGCAAGACGACGATCAACGCCACGCGATGGCGCAACGTGGTCCATCGCACGCCGCCCAGTTTTCGTGGCAGACTGCCGCCACCCAAACCTTACAACTCCTCAATCAGGTGGCCAAACCACCAAAGTAATTTGGGCACTCGTGTATGTATATCCAAAAGGAGCTCGCTATGACTGTTTCTCCGCTCGTTGATGTCACTTGGCTCAACGCCCACCTACAGGATGCCAACGTTGCCATCGTCGACACCCGTTGGTACCTGATGAATCCTAGTCAAGGGGCAGCCGAATACGCCGTCAGCCATATCCCAGGCGCCGTCCATTTGGCCATCGACGAAGATTTATCGTCGCCCGCCTGGGATGGCCCCGGCCGCCACCCGCTACCGCCCGCCGCCAAATTCATCGCCACCATCGGCAATGCCGGCATTAATGCCGACACGCATGTGGTGATTTATGACAGCGCCGGCGGCTCTATCGCCACGCGCTTGTGGTGGTTGCTCCGCTACTACGGTCATACCCGCGTGTCGCTCCTCGACGGTGGCTGGCAAGCGTGGCAGGCTGCCAATGGCGACGTACAGAGCGGCCACGAATCCCGCCCCGCTCGGCAATTCAATGGTCAACCCCAACCCCACTTGATGATTGATGCCGACGGCGTCGAGGCCCTGCGCCATGACCCACATGCGCTCATTCTCGACGCCCGAGCCCTCGAACGCTATACAGGCGAGGTCGAGCCGTTTGGACCACGGGCCGGACATATCCCCGGCGCGATTTCGGCGCCATTTGGGGCAAACCTACACGCCGACGGCACCCTCAAGCCAGCCGACAACCTCAAGCAACGCTTTGACGATCTCGGTGTGCCACAGGCCGCCCAAGTGGTCTGCTACTGTGGCTCAGGGGTTACTGCCACCCATAATATTTTCGCCATGCATCTGGCAGGCTACGATGCCAAACTCTACCCCGGCTCGTGGAGCGACTGGAGCAACAATCCCGACCGCCCCATTGCCACCGGCGAACAACCCTAATCGCCCCAGCAGGGAGCGCTAATGAGCGCTCCCTGCTGCATTTGCACAGGACACCGTCATGATTGACAGCGGACGCATTGTGCTCGGTCTGATCATCAGCACCGCCATCGGCGCCCTCGCATACCGCCGTGGTTCACTTAGTCGTAGCGGCTGGCTGGGTGCCATCATCACCGGCACATTAACCTTTGGATTTGGGGGCTGGGCGCATGGCGCCAGCCTCGTTTTTTTCTTTGTCAGTTCTACCTTGTGGTCACGCCTGCGCAAACAGCAAAAATCAGACCTCGACCGCACCATGTTCGAAAAAGGCTCACGCCGCGACATTTGGCAGGCCTTGGCCAACGGCGGCGTCGCCGCCCTGGCATGTCTGGGCGGTAGTCTCTGGCCTGACCACATCGTACTGTGGAATGCCTGCTTTGTGGGGGCCATGGCCACCGTGGCCGCCGACACCTGGGCCACAGAGCTAGGAGTACTAGCCACCACGCCACCCCGCCTCATCACCACCTTCAAAGCGGTACCCCGGGGCACATCTGGTGCCATTAGTGGCGTAGGCACCCTCGCCACCACCGTCGGTGCTATGGCGATAGGGATTATTTATAGCGGCAGCGCGGCAATTTTTACCACTACACCCGTCGTCGTGGCCTTCATCGGAATCGCCACCATTGCTGGGCTCGTCGGTAGCCTCAGTGACAGCCTAATGGGCGCAACCGTACAACGCCTCTATACAGGCCCCCACGGCCTCACCGAGCGCGCCTATGCCGGCGATGGCACGTCACTGCCGTTAGTGCGTGGTTTGCGCTGGATGAACAACGATGCCGTTAATTTTCTTAGTTCACTGATTGGCGCACTCGTGGCCGTTGGACTGATACAAGTCATCACATAATGTATTTTTTGAAAAAACGCACCCCTAGGGTTCGTCGTGGTGGGCCTCTATCTGAATCGGCCCAAATAATTCGTCTTGATGGGCAACTACCGCCCGCCGTTTAATCATTT
>CANFUF010000191.1 GCA_947450095.1 Roseiflexaceae bacterium | reverse complement strand
CCACAACTGTGGTGCCCAGTAGGCCGATGAATCGGCGCGGTCGCTACAGGTGGTGGCGCGGTTGGCGAGCAGTGATGCAATGGTGGTTTTTTCGTTGGTCGAACGGTTACCAAAGAATTGATGATAGTGGCTCATGGCGGGCATGCCGGGCATTACGATGGGGTCAACATTGTTGACTTGTCCGACACCACATTGGATGCGAATGGCTTGAATCTGTGGAGCAGGAGGTACGCGGGTGGGCTGGGGTGGTTGTGGACGGCGCGGGGGAGGTGGCACGGCAGCGGCAGTGTTGGTGGCGGCAGTGTGGACGGCGATAGGATTGGCTCCGGCGACGCTAATACCAGCGAGTAACAACACAGTACTGACGGCGATGATGGCAAGTGATTTGATCTTCATGATTGGTGTGTTCCTTGTTTTGTAATCTTCCCTATCTAGACCATCGTCATACGCCTTTCGTTCCCGAGAAATATCAAGATTGGATAAAGATTTTTTGCTCGCTACGGGTGAATAGCGGCGAATAAATTCGCCGGCATGATTCGCCACTACGTGTGCCCATACATGTGTGTGGTACGATCGCCGTCCACGGGCGAATAGCGGCGAATGAATTCGCCGGCATGATTCACCCTTACGTGTGCCCATACGTGTGTGTGGTACGATCGCCGTCCACGGGCGAATAGCGGCGAATGAATTCGCCGGCATGATTCGCCCTTACGTGTGGACTTCCTCCTTCATACTTCCTCCTTCATACTTCATCTGTATTGGGATTATGGGGTATCACGTCACGGAACACTATACTTGGCTTGATTCCACCATTAATGCCGCTATGATTCTGGGGGGCATGGGGCCGGTTGACCACGTCAACACGACTGCAGGAAAATTATTTGCGAGTTTTTATGCGCTTTTTTCGGGGATTTTTTTCATTGCGATTGCGGGTATCGTGCTGACCCCCATCACCCACCGCTTGCTCCACACCCTCCACGTCGATGAACGCGAATAGCTCCTCACACATATGACAATGTGAGAGGAGCTTAGAATCAACGGGCAGCCTTTGGTTTTTACACCATAAAAAACTGCTGATAGGCGGCGATTTTGGCGGCGGGGCCAGTATGTTTACCCACATGGTCGCTGAGTTTGACGGCGGGTTGACCTTCGACACTACTGGTTTTCATCACAATATTGAGGGGCGTGAGGCCAACATCATTAGTCAAATTGGTGCCCCAGCCGTAGGCCAATTGAATTCGCCCGGCAAAATGTTGCTGGATGTGCAAAATAGTCGCCATGTCGAGCCCATCGCTATAGACGATTGTTTTGCTTAGCGGATCAATATCCCGCTCAGCATAAAAGGCAATCGTACGCTCACCAAAGGCAATCGGATCGCCAGAATCGTGGCGCAACCCGCGCCATTGTTGGGCTTGGTGCAGGCGAAAATCAGCGAAAAAGAAGTTTGATCCAAAGGTGTCGGTCAAGGCAATCGCCAAATCAACCCCGTAGCGCGCATACCAATCTTGCAAAAACCGTTGGTGCGAGGCGCGCACATCGCCGCCATGGCGGTCGGTAAGCGCCGCATAAACCATCGGCATTTCGTGGGCAAAAGTGCCGATAGGACGTAGACCTAACTGGTGTGCCAAGGCCACATTGGAGGTACCAATCAGGTTTTGTGGGCAATGTTGATGCAATTGTTGCACCACATGCGTGTGCCAATCAGCTTGAAAGCGCCGGCGCGTGCCGAAGTCGATGATTTTGATGGCGGGGTTGGCCTGCAACACGGCAATTTTGGCATCGAGACGCTGTTGTCCCGCCGCATAGACGTCGAGCATCCGTTCGTGACGGGCCACATACCCGGCAAAGTAATGTTGGTTGACGGCACTCATCACGATCGTTTCCCAAAACGTCACTAATGGCCAAACGCCGCTCGTTTCGACCTGCAATTGACCATCCTGGCTACTGACCCGTACCGCCGGCAAGTGATGCTGTGCCAGATAGTCGATATAGGCAGGCGCAAACACGGCATCGCCGCTACTACTCCGTAATCCCGCAATATAGGCCAACTCGCTCGCCAAAAACCCTTGCTGTGCCAAGGCATCGAGGTCGGCTTGGAGGGCGTCGATATCGATGTAGCGTAGCAAATCAGCGCTGCCCCGATGCTGCAAGCGAAAGGTGACGGCGGTGGTGGGGTAGTGTTCGTATTGCAATTGACTCATGGTCAATTTGTAATAATCAAGCCCATTCGTCAATGTCCCCAACCGCGGTGTACCGCTGTTCATGCCACTACCTCATTCATCGTTTCTACGGTTACCCCAGCTGCCGCCAAGCGCGCCAGCATGGTGTGTTGGCTGGCCATTGCCACCGGGCGTGTGGCATCACTAATCACGCGGACTACAACTCCACTACGTTGCGCCAAATCGAGCGCCGTACTCCCCACACAATAATCAAACGCCAACCCTACCAAATAAACTTGGGTAATTTGGCGCTGTGCTAGCCATGCCGGCAATGATAACCCTGTCTCCGTTTGGGCATAATAGCCACTATAACTGGTATCGTCGGCGCCGTCACTCAGCACATCCATGCCTTTATGAAACGTCGTAGCACCAACGGGCACCACAATGTCAGGATGGATCGCCGCACCTGCTGTTCCCGCCACACAATGCACCGGCCAGGTGGTAGTAAAGTTTGGGGTGGCACTGAAGTGGGCCGTCTGGGTGGGGTGCCAATCTTGCGTGGTAAACACTGCCCAGCCCTGTGCGAGCGCATACTGCGTCAATCTATTCACCACGGGGATGATTTGCTCCCCCTCGCTTACCCCCAGCTCACCCGTCCCAGCCACAGCAACCTGTGCGGGCATAAAGCCTGCTTGCGCATCGATAATCCCATAGGCAATTGCCATCACGCCACCTCGTTTTAGTAATTGTAATAAATACACTAACTGTAATTATGATAATAGAACATTATACGAGAAAAGTCAATGAAAAATGGAAACTGGGGCATTCTTTTAATCTCGCACAGAGGACACAGAGCGCGCGGAGTCGGGTTTATTGGTTGGGGCAGTCGATTCATGCCTGCCACACTTCCAACTTCACTTCCTCATTCCAACTTTATACTTTCTACTTCGTTATCTCGCACAGAGTACGCAGAGCGCGCGGAGTCGGGTTTATTGGTTGAGGCAGTCGATTCATGCCTGCCACACTTCCAACTTCACTTCCTCATTCCAACTTTATACTTTCTACTTCGTTATCTCGCACAGAGTACGCAGAGGTGTGAATAGAATAACGTTAATTGAAGTATGAATGAAGTAACGAATGCCTCCGCATCTTCTGTGCGCTCTGTGCGAGCCAATTCGTACATTTCGTGCTATCATCACGCGAAAATAGTCCACATCAACAAGGTTATACCAATGTCTACCCAACAATTTCTGTCGTTTGCCCATGCGGGTACGACCCGTGAATACCTGTTATAAATGACACAGCTCATAGCAACGGTATTTGCCACAATCCCAGAGTAGCTAGCGCACCTTGATCCGGTCAGTGGTCGCCAAAACGACCTGCCATGTGATTGTGGTACGGGCACGGCTCGCCGAACTATACAGTGATGGTGTCGCAATTCACCAACTGGCAGCATGCTATTTTTACAAAAAAACGACCGTGTGGTAAGATGAATTAGTACATTTGTGTTATTACTAATCACCGTTCACAGGAGAATCACGCACATGCCGTCAAAATATGCCTCGATGGATGAATATTACGCCACGCTCGATGCATCCCAACTCCACACTATGCGTGAAATTATCGATTTCATCATCGCCGAATTCCCGGCGCTTGCGGTCAAAGTAGCCTGGAACAAGCCGCACATTCACCTCAATGGGTCGTATGTGGTAGGGTTTGCTGCCGCCAAAAAGCATTTGATGTTCCATCCGTGGAGTGTGCCTATTTTCGAAAGCTTCTTGCCCCGCTTGACCGGATATGTGGCGGGCAAACGCACCTTCCAGATTCCCCTGGGCTGGCAAATGGACAAAACGTTGATTCGCGATATCGTAGTAGCCCAGTTAGCCGAAATCCAAGGATAATCTGTCTACGAAATCCCCTCGCGGCGCTGCCGTGGGGGGATTTTTGGCAATCAAAATTCATTGATATTGGTCAGCACGTCCGTATTGAATTGGTACAATCGGGCGGGGCGATGGGCGCCATCGCGGAAGGTTTG
>CANFUF010000190.1 GCA_947450095.1 Roseiflexaceae bacterium | reverse complement strand
CGGTGCCGCCTCGATTGTGGCCGCCGACAGTAGCGCCCCGGCCCTCGATGCCTTGCAACACGACATCAAACTCAACGGCGCGGCCAGCACCCCCCTCGAAATCGTCGAAGCCGATGTGTTTAAATTGCTGCGGCTCTACCGCGCCCAAGAGCGCCGCTTCGACATGATTATCCTCGACCCACCCAAATTCGCCCATTCGCAATCGCAAGTCGAGCGGGCCACCCACGGCTACAAAGACATCAACTTGCTGGCGTTGCGCTTGTTGCGCCCGGGTGGAATTTTGGCGACCTATTCTTGTTCGGGTCTGGTGTCAGCCGACCTGTTCCAAAAGGTCATCTTTGGCGCCTCGATCGATGCCCACCGCGATGTACAAATCATCGAACGCCACACCCAAGCCCCCGACCATCCCGTATTGTTGAGCTTCCCCGAAGGTGAATACCTCAAGGGGTTGGTGTGTCGCGTCTGGTAACGCCATCATGCAACTACCGCTCTTCCCATTACCACTGGTCTTGTTGCCCCACGCGCCCTTGACGCTCAACGTCTTTGAGCCACGCTACCGCGCCATGGTGGCCCAATGTCTGATGCACCAGCAACCCTTTGGGGTGGTGCTGGTGCAGGCCGCCGCTAACCATTGTGGTAGCGGCGACGATCAGGCCCGCATGCAGACCTACCTAAGCCAATTCCCCACCGACGCCGACGAATACCCGTCCTACCTGCCCCATTGTGTGGCTACCGTCGCCATCATCAAAGAGCACTATGTCTTTGATGATGGCCGTTTTGGCTTGCAATGCGAAGGTGACGCGCGGGTGCAGATTGTGGGCTTGACCCAGCGCCTGCCCTATTTGGAGGCCACCGTCGTCCCCCTCCGCGATGCCGTCACCCCCGCCACCAAAGCGGCCGCCATGGCCCTGCACGAAGTCTATGCCCGCTATTGGCGGGCGGTGCAACGCACCAGCAACCAGGCGGTGGCGGTGGAACCGCTACCCAGCGACGAAATCGCCCTCAGCTGGCACTTGGCCCAGCGCATGCAGGTCGACAACGACCGCAAGCAAGCATGGCTGACGATGGCTGCCACCCAGCGCCTGCGCAGTATGATTGTGGCGCTCCGGGCCGAAGCGCGCACGCTGCCGCTAACCACCCCGCGGGCTCCGTCCGGCGAACAATGGAGCTGGAACTAATGGTTGTGGCGATTGGCACGGCATCGCTCTATCTACCCAGCGTTTTTTCGCTCAAAGAAAAACGCTCGATGGTCAAATCACTCACCGAGCGCATCAAAGCGCGCTACAACGTGTCGGTGGCCGAAGTCGGTGACCACGAATTGCACGGCCGCACCCAAATCGGCGTGGCGGCGGTGTCGACCCGTGGTGACCACGCCCAACACCAAATCGAAGCGGTCTTTCGCTTCATCGAAGAAACCCGCCCCGACGTGGTCTGGATCGACAGCGACATCGAATTAGTATAAAAATCCCCCCACGACACGCAGTGTGCCGCAGGGGGATGATTTTTGCCAGTTACACCGGCATTTTTTTGAAGCCTTCGGCGGCGGCAAAGCCGTGGGGTGCGCCCAGTTCGGCGGCCCGGGCGCGCACGCGCTCTTCCCAGCCTTTGGCGTTGTCGAGCTGGGTGTGGTGTTCGCGCAACGAGGCGATTTTGACCTCGAGGGTGCTACTAATATCTTCGAAGTGGTCGGGTTGTTCGGCCGCCCACAGCATCAGCGCTTCGGGGCGCCACAAATCGATGCCTACTTGCATCAACCCGGGCACAAACAGATGGTCGCGGGCCGACACCAGCCCGTCGAGCACCGCAAAGCCCACGGCACGGTGGTCGGGGTGCCACATATACTGCTTCCACGGGTCATGGCTAAACACCAAGGTCGGCTTGAGCATGCGGATATACATGCACATTTCCAGCCGCAAGGCGGCGGTGGCTTCGAGCTCGCCATCATTGTAGCGCAGGTGGATGCACGACTTACCGCCCAGCACATCGAGGGCCGCTTTTTGTTCGATTTCGCGGGCAGCCGACAAATGGAAGGGGCTCAGGTCGCGATCGTGGGTGCCTTTGTTGCCGTTGGTCACGACGATGTAGGTGACTTCCCAGCCTTCGCGGGCCAGCCGGGCCAGCGTGCCACCGGCACCAAATTCGGCATCATCGGGGTGGGCACCAATCGCCAAGGCGCGTTTGACTTCTGTCATGGTTAGTGTTCCTTTTTGTGTAAAAAAGCGTGGGGCGCGGCGGTGAATAAGACGAAACGCCGGCAGCATTGCCCATGCCACCGGCGTCGGATTGCACGATGCGCTAGCGGACCATCATCGGCATGACGATATGGATGTAGCCGTCGACCCCCACGGGCCGGAAGACGGCGGGTTGTTGCTCGGTCTGGGTTTCGATGGCGATTTGGGCCGTCTTGATGGCGTTAATTGCTTCCTGCAAAAAGCGCACATTCAAGGCGATTTTGTTGCCTTCGCCATGCACCATACCATCGACGATACTGCTGTTGTTACCCACTTCGGCGGCATTGGCACTGATGTTGATGCGGCCGGGTGCCAAATCGCCACCGGGCTCGATGGTCAAGCGCACAATGCTGGCCGAGGCGTTGGCAAACAACGAGGCCACTTTGATGGCCTTGGCCAACTCGCTGGTGTCGACCAACGTGCGGGTGGTGTATTGCTGGGGGATGACCCGTTCGATATCGGGGTATTTGCCATCGATGACGCGGGTGACGAGGTCGATGTCTTCGGTGTGGAACAGCACTTGGCCGCCCCCTGGCGTAATCGTCATCGCCACGTTGCTTTCGCTACCGGCAATGATGCGGGCCAATTCGGTCAAGGCCCGGGCGGGGATGATGAGTTCGACCGGCTCGTTGACGGGAGTGGTGAGGGGGATAATGCGTTGCGCCAAGCGGAAGCCGTCTGCCGAGGCCAAGGTGGCATGGCCGTCGCGCAAGCGCAACAGCACGCCGGTCAGTACCGGTCGGGAATCGTCGGTGGCGGCGGCAAAGGCAATCTGGTCGATGGCTTCGCGCAACACGTCACAGGCAAACACCGCATTGGGCTCGCGCTCTTCGAGGGTCGGCAAGGCCGGGAATTCGTCGGCGTCGATACCGTTAATATTGTTTTCATAACGGGCGCACATCAGTTTGACACTCTGCGAGGTCGAATCGAGCTCGAGGGTGATACGGTCGTTGGGCAGACTGCCAACCAAGTCGCTCAGCAATTTGGCGGGGATGGTGACGGCCCCTTCACGATCGACCTTTGAACCAATCCAGCAGGTAATCCCCAACTCGAGGTTGGTGGCTGCCAGCTTGAGTCGGCCGTTGTCGGTTGCCAGCAAAATGTTTGACAGCACGGGCAACGTGCTTTTGCCTGCCACTGCATGACTGACAATCGAAAGACCACGTTTGAGGTTTTCTTGTAGACAAGTGAGCTTCATTTACCGTGGCTCCTTATTAAAAAAATATGGGTTAATTATAACATAATGAGGGCATGGTGGTTGCCAAGGCAACTGTAGCGCCGCAGCCTGCTGCGCACCTAGGATTATCATTTATCTCGCGCAGAGGGCACAGAGAGGGCGCAGAGGGGGATTTAGGGTGCGAGGCATGCGCCTGGCCGCGCAGGGGGGATTTAGGGTGCAAGGCATGCCATGCACGTACGATTGGGGGGCGCGGCCGTCCATCGGATGATCCATCGGGGCGCATGGAGAATTCAGGGTGCAAGGCATGCCATGCACGTGCGATTGGGGGGCGCGGCCGTCCATCGGATGATCCGTCGGGGTGCAGGGGGGATTTAGGGTGCGAGGCGTCCGGGCGTCATTGCATGGCGCTCTTTGTCGGATGATTGGGGGGCTCCGCATGCCATGATTCCTCGTTAATATAGGATAATGGTTTTTTCTATAATAAGACTTTGCATATCCTATATTAGTGAAATTCTTAATATAGGATAATGGCTTTTCCTATATTAAGAATGATGTTATCCTATAATAAATCAGTAGACTAATATAGGATAATGCGTTTTCGTATATTAAGGATGGAATCCATGCAGCGAGGCATCCAAGGGTATACCATTCCACAAGGGTTTGGGAATGAGCGTTACGGCACGTTTGTGCCACATCCGTTGCCGCCAGACCCAGCGATTGTATGGTCGAATCAACTGCGGAACAAATTCGATCAAGCGATTTTGGCATTGGGGCGGCTCGATAGTATGGCGATGTTGTTG
>CANFUF010000189.1 GCA_947450095.1 Roseiflexaceae bacterium | reverse complement strand
TGCCAGCGTCGTAAATTGGATATACCAGCCCCACCAATCAAGCATATGTTGATTGGTGGGGTCGTAGTACCATGCCCAGCGGGCTTTGGGCGGGGTGGGTATCGGCATGATAGTCGCATTGTGGATGGTGATAGATTGAGGTGTGCCAGTAATGTCTATTAGCACTGGGCCCAAATTATCATCACGGTCGCTATATCCAAGTTGTTTGGGATTCCACGTATCATTCGTGATAATCAGGTTAGCATGGTCATACTGCATTAACCAGTCAATATGGCGAATTTGTCCGTTGGGAATCGCCATTGCGGTTGCGGTATTGATGACGAGTCCTTGGTGTGATTTGGGGGCACTGTCAGGGCGGCGATCATCGAGTGTGACGTGTACCACACTCAGCCGCGGCAGGCGGCATTCGATGGTGCCACGGGCTCCGCTGCGTTGTATCAAGTTGCCACTGGGGGATTCACTGGCATACCAACCATCCCGAATGGTACAAGTCTGATTCGGCGTGATTGCCGTAGCGATGCGTTGGCTGGCCAACAACAGATGGGTGATGATGGGGGTGGGATGGGGATTCGGTAAATTACTATCGATGTTGAAATTGACCATACAGCCCAAGAGGTTGATGATAATACTCAACCCAAGTAAAGGGTAGGCACCATGATGTAACGTGAGTTGGGGCTTGCGCCAGACACCGCTAGAGAGACAGAGGATATAGGGCACGATGGGGACGAGGAAGCGTGGACCCCATACGCCGCCGCCATCCCAGGCATTCCATCCTGCATAGAGTCCCACGTGACTGACGATTAATGCGAGGCACAACACCACTACATTGCGGCGGCGCACCCATAAGCGCCAAGCGCCAATCGGCGCAAACAGCATGAGTGGCATGTACCAAAGTAACCCCGTAACGGGATGGATGAGCAAACCGTTGAGCCCAATAAGGATGGGGGTGACAAATGCGTTGGTTTCGGACGAATATCCGGTAGCCATGGGGATGTCGAAGCGGGCAAAATTATAGAACAAAAACAATACCCCACCGGGAATACAGCCGACACACCAGAGGATGAATGTGCGTAGGCGGTTTTTTGGCGTGCTCATATAGACGATATACAGCAACACAATCGGAATTGTGACGATGGCGGCGATACGCGTCGGCATAATGCACCCCGCCATAAACCCGCTCAAGATGATACTACTGGTATGACTTGATAGGCGTTTGTGGCTGGCGACTGCTGATTCAAGGCTCCACAACAAAAAAAGTGCCGTGAGTGGTTCGGAGAAAAAAGTGCGGGCATATGGCCACGTCAATGAGCCAATGGCATAGGTGATGGTGAGGATGGGGATACTGGCACGGGGCATCCGCAAGCGTTGCAACAGCCGCATAAATAGTGCCACACACCCTGCCGAAATAGGGACATTGACCAGTGATACGAGTAAATGGGTGAGATCCCATTGTTTGAGCGTGTTTGGCTCTGTAAATAGGGTCCCCACAAAATAAAATGGCACGGCGATAAACGAAGGCAGGATGCCATAAGGTGCGACCCGACCGCCGGTAAACCCGGTGCGTAAGGCGGCTAGGGGTTGGTCATCACTGGCATTGATGGTGACGTGTCCGGTTTGGACGATTGATTGGGTGACGGCGTACATGGTTTCTTCATCGGGAGAATAGGTATGACCACTCGCGGTAAAGAGATAAAACGCACAACATACCCAAAACACCCAGCGGGTGGTTTGGGTTTTGGGAATCGAGATATTGGTATGGCGTGTGATAAATGCAACTGTCTTTGAATACAGCGTATCTCTGCTTCTACTCATGTCGTGTCACTTTAGTTAGGGCACATCGTCGTATGTGGGGAGCGGAATGAGATATTGTTAGTATAAGTGATTATATAATTTTTGGTGTAAAGATATTGTGAAAAAACCGCATCGGCATGCACAAATTGTGCATACCGATGCGGTAATTGTGAGGTCGGGATGGACTAGAAGTCCATGCCACCGCCACCGGGCATGGGGGCTGCGGATTTTTCTTCGGGCACATCGGCGATGAGGGCATCGGTGGTCAAGATGAGCGCAGCAATCGAGATTGCGTTTTGGACGGCGCTACGGGTTACCTTGACGGGGTCGATGATACCTTCGCGGACGAGGTCAATGAACTCACCGGTCATGACATTGTAGCCATAGTTGGTGTCGTTCTTTTCCTTTTGGATGCGGCGAACGGCATCAATGATAACCGAACCTTCTTCGCCGGCGTTACGGGCGAGGATACGCATGGGCTCTTCGAGGGCCCGGCGCAAGATGCGGATACCAAAGACTTCGTCTTCGTGAGCGACTTTGACGTCGTCAAGGGCGGGAATGGCGTTGATCAAGGCGACACCACCACCGGGGACGATACCTTCTTCGACAGCTGCGCGTGCAGTTGACAAGGCATCTTCGACGCGGTGCTTCTTTTCCTTGAGTTCGGGTTCGGTAGCGCCACCGACCTTGAGGACGGCTACACCGCCGGCCAACTTGGCCAAGCGCTCTTGGAGCTTTTCGCGATCGAAATCGCTGGTGGTTTGTTCGATTTGGTTACGGATTTGTTCGATACGGGCTTTGATGGCCTTCTCGTTGCCGTTTCCTTCGATGATGGTGGTGTTGTCTTTGTCGGACACCACGCGGCGGGCGCGGCCGAGGTCTTCGATGGTAGCGCTGTCGAGCTTGCGGCCGACTTCTTCGCTAATCAACGTACCACCGGTCAAAATGGCGATGTCTTGGAGCATGGCTTTGCGGCGATCGCCGAAGCCAGGAGCCTTGACGGCCAACACGTTGACGGTGCCGCGGAGCTTGTTCACTACCAAGGTTGCCAAGGCTTCGCCGTCGATATCTTCTGAGATAATGACGAGGTTCTTGGTGACTTGCAAGGCTTTTTCGAGCACGGGCAAGATTTCTTGGATGGCGCTGATTTTTTTGTCAGTGATGAGGATGTATGGAGCTTCGAGCTCGGCTTCCATCCGCTCTGAATTGGTGACAAAGTAGGCTGAAATGTAGCCACGGTCGAATTGCATACCTTCGGTGTATTCCTTTTCAAAGGCAATACCCTTGGATTCTTCGACGGTGATGACGCCATCTTTGCCCACTTTTTCCATCACTTCGGCGATGATTTCGCCGATTTCGCGGTCAGCAGCCGAAATCGATGCCACGTGGGCAATGTCGGCGCGGTCGCGGATGGGGGTAGCCATGGTGCGCAACTTGGCGATGAGGGCTTCGGCACCACGGTCGAGACCGCGGCGAATCATCATCGGGTTGTGACCGGCGGCAACCATTTTGAGACCTTCGGTGACGATGGCTTGAGCCAACACGGTGGCGGTGGTGGTACCATCACCAGCGATGTCGTTGGTTTTGGTGGCCACTTCGACCAACAAGCGAGCGCCCATGTTTTCGAAGGGGTCTTTGAGTTCGATTTCTTTGGCGACCGTGACACCGTCATGGGTGACGACCGGTGATCCGAACTTCTTGTCGATGGCGACGTTGCGCCCGCGGGGTCCCAATGTCGTCTTGACGGCATCGGCGACAGCATCGACGCCACGCTTGAGGGCGCGTCGAGCTTCTTCATTAAAATACAACTGCTTTGCCATGAAGTGTAATCTCCTCAGTGCTTCCTAGTTATGGTCGATTAGGCCTCGATGACGCCGAGGATGTCTTTTTCAGCCAACACGAGATAATCGACATCGTCGACTTTGTATTCGGTACCGCTGTACTTGGCAAACAAGACACGGTCGCCCGTCTTGACGCTCATTGGTACCAATTGGCCATTGTCGGTGCGGCGACCATCGCCGACGGCGACAACTTCGCCCTCCATGGGGCGTTCTTTGCTGGCGGTGTCTGGGATAAACAACCCACCTTTGGTCTTTTCCTCGCGCTCGGCCGGCTTTACTACAACGCGGTCGGCCAACGGTCGGATGCGGAAGTTTGCAGCCATAGTGACGCTTCCCCTCATCTTCGATAGATACATTTAGCAGTCAAACAGCTCAACTGCTAACCTGTACTAACTATAGATAATGCACCGCCGCTTGTCAAGCAAAAATTAGCACTCTCTGGGCTTGAGTGCGAATTCTTATGTAGATTTAATAAAAGCCGTACTGCGCGGTCGTTATATATAGCGCTGATACGTACGCTATGTATTATATTCATGGCGGATTGTCAATTCAAGTGCGACAACGTGTGGGTAAATGAATCCTGTGCTGATTGCCAGTGCAAACATTTGCGTGGGCGCTGATTTATCGCATGCAGCGCGGCGGCGAGTTGTGCATCCGATATCGTCGCAAAATCGGTCTTTTT
>CANFUF010000188.1 GCA_947450095.1 Roseiflexaceae bacterium | reverse complement strand
GGAATCAATAATTGATCAACACGTGGTTGCAAGCGATGCATCAACACCGACAACACTACAAAACAGAGTAACGGCGCCATCGATGGCCACAAAATCCGCAAGACACCCCGCGCCGTGGGTACCAATTCCGTACTCCCAGTCGTTAACGTGAGTTGGACATATCCCACGGCATATAACAACAATACCAACAGGAGCAACAATAATTCGTCAACCCGAATATACCGGCGCAAATAATACATATTTCACCTGTGCACGCCGCACGATGCATGCGTATAGCTGTATTATACCCGTACCTTGTTTGGTGCACTAGATAGCACAGCGCAGGGTGACCGTTGGTCACCCTGCGCTGTACAACGTTTTTGATCAAAAACCCTACACGTTAAACAAGAAGTGACAAATATCACCGTCTTTGACGATATAGAGCTTTCCTTCAAGACGCACCGTACCGGCTTTTTTGGCGTCAACCATAGTACCGGCCTTCATCAAGTCATCAAATGCCACGACTTCGGCACGGATAAATCCGCGCTGGATGTCTGAATGGATGGCACCTGCGGCTTCGACTGCTGGTGTATTGCGCCGAATCGTCCAGGCCCGCACTTCGTCTTCACCAGCCGTCAAAAAGCTCATTAATCCGAGCAAATCATACGACATACGAATGACGCGATTACGGGCTGGCTCAGTAATACCGAGATCTTCCATAAAGACAGCGGCATCATCGTCAGACATCTGGGCCAATTCCGCTTCGATTTTGCCCGCAATCACCGCCACGCCGCTCATACGATGGTCATAACTAAAGTCAAACGACCCATTCACGGCATCGTCACTGACATTAATGACTTGCAAAATCGGTTTGGCCGTCAAAAACTGATAGCCGCGCAACAAGCGTGATTCGTCTTCGTTGAGGTCGATATCACGCACGTGTTTCCCGGCTTCGAGTGCTTCTTGCAAGCGCACCAACGCATCACGTTCGATGATGCGTTGGTCACGATCACGCCCAGCCATTTTGGTGATTTCACCACCCAAGCGGACCAAACGTTTTTCGATGATGGCCAAATCCGAGAACGCCAACTCAAGGTCGACAGATTCAATGTCGCGCCGAAAGTCTACGCTCCCGTCCGGATGGGGGACTCCCGAATCATCAAAGGCTCGTACCACATGCAAAAACGCATCAGCGCCGCTGATATAATTCAACACTGCCGCCGGTAGACCACTTTTGTTGCCACCGCTCATACCCGCCACATCGACGTATTGCACATCGGCAGGGGTAAATTTACGCGGCTTAAACATCCGAGCCAACGCATCCAAGCGTTGATCCGGGACTTTGACGGTAGCGATGTTCGGTTCGAGTTGCCCCGAACTATACGCCGCCGTTTCGGCGGTCCCGCGGGTCAACGCATTAAATACCGTGGTTTTGCCACTGTTGGCCAACCCAATAATCGCAATCTTCATGCTTACTTACTCGTAAATCCAGCGATCCACGCTGCGCTCTACTTTTACCAACTCATTGCTGGCAAAAAAGATAGCCGTCTCGCGCTCGCCACTTTCGGGGGAGTCTGAGGCATGGATCAAATTCCGGCCGATTTCGAGACCATAATCGCCACGAATCGTACCAGGGGCTGATTTGACTGGATTGGTAGCGCCAACCATGGTGCGCACTGTTTCAATCACGTTTTTGCCGGTGACGGCAATCACCACCACGGGACCGGAGGTGATGTATTCAATCAACGATGGAAAGAAGGCGCGGCCTTCATGTTCAGCATAGTGTGTACGAGCCAATTCTTCAGTGACTTGCATCAACTTCAAACCAGCAAACTTCAACCCACGTTGCTCCAAACGCCCCAAAATTGCACTAATCAACCCACGTTGTACGGCATCGGGCTTCAAAATAATTAATGAACGCTCCACAAACAGACTCCTTCATCACAAGATGACACAATTACCGTATCTATCATACCATTATTCATTATACGAGTGCATGACAAAGGGGTGTATTTTGCATACACCCCTTCCCCATATCAATCACCATTGTTTTTTACAACAACGGCGCTGGACCACTATTCAACGTCATGCGATAGGCTTCTACCGCCTCTTGGACTTTGTTTTGTTTCGCATATGCATTGCCCAACAACCGACTGCATTCACGACGAATCTGTGGTTCACCGATTTCTGCGAGCACATCGCGCAAATCATTCACCACGTCTTCGAGCAATACGCTATTCCGAATCAAATACCGATATTGCGTAAGTGCCGTGTCATACATGCGGCATTGTATCGCCACCCGTGCCACCGACAAACGCAATACCGCGTTTTCGGGATCTTCTTGCAGTGCGCGCAAATAACCATCAATTGCCAGATTCCCCGATATCGCAGCACTGGCAGTATCTACTGGTGGTACTAAATTGGCCAACGGCGTACTGACTTTCGGTGCCACTACGGGGGGAATTTCGCTTACCAACATTTGCTCAAGATCAGGGGTAATCGCCGTCATTTCCCCTGAAGTCAACCCCAAATCGCGAATCACCTGTGATACATCAATTTCATTGGGTTGGGTATCGGCAGGAAAATCATGCAACCGCATGCCATGACTCACGGACAATTGACTAAAGTCTGGTTGACGTTGCACAACCACTGATTCGTCTTCAAGTAACGCCAACAGTGCATCATGCGTTGATTGATCGCCCGCACTTGCCCGTGCCACATCATCCGCAGCGACACTTCCCTTTCGCAAGCCGTGTTCCAACAATTCCGTCAAGGTTTCGTCCGTTTCAACGGGCGTAATCCGCGTATTTGAGTCGACTCGTGGCAGCGTTGCCGACAGGCCACGCATTCCTTCGGTCAATCCACTGCCTGGTTGAGCCAACAACGATGCCAACAAATTGTCACCACCAGGTGCTGAATCAGACAACGGGATGGCACTTTCGTAGTCAGGCGTTTGCACATCAAGGAGCGATTCAAGCGTCATTGCCGCTGCTTTGGCGGCCTGATTTGCCATCTGAGTATTGCGGTTTACTGGCGTACGAGTACGGTCAATCACATGCGCCCCACCCAACGTCCGGGCGACCACATCGCGTAAATCCTCGGTTTGTGCTGGGTGATATTTGATTTCCAACCGTGCTAATAACACATACAAATCATCACTACACGGGGTTGTTTGAATCATGGTCGTATCAATCCGGCTAATATTCACCACCGGAGTATCTATTGCACTCGGTTCAGCTGTATTCACCACGTCAGCAGGATTTTTTTGCATAACGGTCGCAAGGAACCGGTCGTCATCGTCAACGGGATGATCAATATCAAATGGCACAGCGGTAAGGCTACCACCACTCCCATAAAGTTGGACCGGTTCGGTGGCTACCTCATCAACATCTGGCGCTACCGGCATTGTGGTCGGGATCCGTACATTATTATTTACGGTCACCGTTGATACTGGGGGCGGCGGGCCATCACCAAGCATGTGCGGATCCAATGCCATCGTCTGAATCATTGATGCATTTATTACCGGCGCAACTGCGGTGACTGCAGAAGTGAAATTCGCTGCCAGCGCCATAACCGAGGAATTTGTAACGACACTCGCTTCCGCTGTTGTCGCTACAGGGAGCGTTGCGACACAGGAATCTGCATGTAACGCAGCCTGCCGTTGCAATGTCCGTTGCAACAAAATCCCCGTGCTATCATGCGCCGTATCATCAATCATGCACGCACAATCGTGGTCATGATCGATATCTGTCATACGCCCCATTTGGCGCATCTGCCCCAATACCGATTCGACTTCATGGGCGGCGACGGTTGGCATTTCTGCGGTCACGAGATAAGTTACCCGCACACCAGAACTAGCCTTCGATTGGACTTGTTGTTGGTACCACGCCGTATCATCCCACGCAGGCAGCACCCACTCAAGTTGGGCAGGCACGGCATCACTCCCAAATAACTCGTCCGCAGTTTCTAATAAGGGATCAAGCGCTTGCGCTCGTTCCCAGCATTTATTGCTCACCACACTATCACGACTACTTTGATAGCGTGCTTCAATCAAATTGGCCTTCAATAATTGTGGCGCCTGCAACAATACTTCTTGGCAAATTTCATGTGCTTCGGTTTCATCACCATTACGCCACAACGCTTCTGCCAATGCCACCACATGTTCGCGATGATTGGGGTTTGCAAGTGCCATTTGATGAAATTCAGGGATAGCCTGACTATATGCATGCGAGCGCATAAACAAACGCGCCAACCCCGACCGACTCAGATGCAAATAGACATCGTGGCGCGCTGTACGTTGATACAAATTCAATAAGCGTGGCCGTAATTCCCCCAT
>CANFUF010000187.1 GCA_947450095.1 Roseiflexaceae bacterium | reverse complement strand
TAGATAGGGAAGATTACAAAACAAGGAACACACCAATCATGAAGATCAAATCACTTGCCATCATCGCCGTCAGTACTGTGTTGTTACTCGCTGGTATTAGCGTCGCCGGCGCCAATCCCATCGCCGTCCACACTGCCGCCACCAACACTGCCGCTGCCGTGCCACCTCCCCCGCGCCGGCCACAACCACCCCAGCCCACCCGCGTGCCTCCTGCCCCACAGATTCAAGCCATTCGCATCCAATGTGGCGTCGGACAAGTCAACAATGTTGACCCCATCGTAATGCCCGGCATGCCCGCCATGAGCCACTATCATCAATTCTTTGGTAACCGGAGCACCAACGAAAAAACCACCATTGCATCACTGCTCGCCAACCGCGCCACCACCTGTAGCGACCGCGCCGATTCATCGGCCTACTGGGCACCACAGTTGTGGAAGGGTAGTACCGCTATCGCCCCCAAGAGCATGACGGTGTTGTACACCAAAACCGTCACGAGTGCGGTCGTCGCCCACCCCGCCGGCTTGGTTTTGATTGCCGGGAATTCGAAGGCCGTCGAAGCCCAAGATCTGTCGATTGTCTCTTGGTATTGTGGCAACAACGTCCAAAACGCCTCAGCCACCCCGCCAGTGTGTGCCCGCAACCAAGACTTGGTCGGTTTGATTCGCTTCCCCGAATGCTGGAACGGCAAAGACCTCGATTCGACCAACCACAAAGATCACGTGACTTACGCCGTCAATGGGGTCTGTGCAGCCGGTACCGTGGCCTTGCCCCAACTCCAGATGCACATCCACTACCCCGCTCAGGCCGATGTGAGCACCTTGGCGATGTCGTCCGGCTCGATCTTCTCGCTCCACGCCGACTTCATGAATGGCTGGAACCAACGCGCCTTCGTCAACCAAGTGGCTCAACGCCTGCGCTAATTACACACGTGACCATCACGCATCGGGGCATTGCCCCCGATGCGTTTTTGTTGGGCGTCATGAAATGGCGCCCTTAAGGGCGAATAGCGGCGAATGAATTCACCGGCATGATTCGACCCTACTTCTTCATCGCGGCGAATGCATTCGCCGGCATGATTTGCTCCTCCCCTCCCAAATCCCTGCTGCGTCACGGGCGATTTTTCCCGGCACTCCCACGCACATGCCGATGCCACAATCAATGCCTAAGCGCCAGGGATTAATCGCCCCGACTTCACACTTCCGACTTCACACTTCCGACTTCACACTTCCGACTTCACTTCACACTTCCGACTTCACACTTCCGACTTCACTTCACACTTCCGACTTCACACTTCCGACTTCACTTCACACTTCCGACTTCACACTTCCGACTTCATTTCTGTTATTATCACTGTAGATTCACCCGTGCCCGAGGAGCATATCTATGTCACGCATCCGCGTTGGGGTCCAACTCACCAACCAACACACCAGCTACGCTGATTATGCCGCTGCCGTCACCCGCTGCGAAGCCGCCGGCGTCGATTCATTGTGGAACTGGGACCACTTCTTCCCATTGTCCGGCGACCCCCAAGGTGACCACTTCGAAGGCTGGACCCTGCTCACCGCCATGGCCACACTGACTACCCGCGTCGAAATCGGGTGTTTGGTACTGTGCAATAGCTACCGCAACCCTCGCTTGCTGGCCCACATGGCCAAAACCCTCGACCATATCAGCAACGGCCGCTTCATCCTCGGGATTGGCGCCGGTTGGTTCGAGCGTGATTATGTCGAATACGGCTACGAATTTGGTACCGCCGGCGATCGCTTGCGCTCACTCGGCCAAAACCTGCCCAAGTTCCGTGAGTTTTGGGAACAAGAAATCCCCAAACCAATGCGCGACATCCCCATTTTGGTGGGTGGTGGTGGTGAAAAAGTCACCCTCAAGTTGACTGCCCAATACGCCAACATCTGGAATGGCTTTGGTCCCGTCGAAAACTACGCCCACAAAAACAACGTCCTCAATGAATGGTGTGCCCAAGTCGGCCGCAACCCGGCCGACATCGAACGCAGCATCACCATTGGCGCCGGCGACCTCGACAACCTCGATGCCTTGGCTGCCGCCGGTGCTACTCACTTCATCATGGGACATGGTCACCCCTACGACCTCGAACCCGTCGCCAAATTGGTCGCTTGGCGCGATGCCCGCAACAACGCCTAATCCGAACGAATTGATGGTCCACGATGATTGCAATTTATGACAGTGGCATCGGTGGGGCGAGCGTCCTCAATGCGGTACGTGCCATCGCCCCCACCACCGACATCATCTATCTCGCCGACCAAGCGCGTTGCCCCTACGGCGACCGCCCGGTGGTTGAATTGCAACAAATCGCCTTAGGGTGCGTCGCCTGGCTAATCCGCCAAGGCGCCGCCCCCGTAGTCGTAGCCTGCAATAGTGCCAGCGCCGTGGCCTTGGCTGATATGCGCGTCGCCCACCCCGACGTGCCGTTTGTGGGCATGGTCCCTGCCGTCAAACCAGCCGTCCAACACACCCGCCACGGCGTGGTAGGGGTGATGGCCACTGCCGCCACTTTGCAGGGGCGGCTTTTTCATGAAGTCAAGACCCAATATGCCGCAGGCGTTACCGTCATCGGCCAAGCCTGTCATGGTCTGGTCGAGTTTGTCGAGGCCGGCGATGTCTCATCACCCGCCCTGCAAGACGCAGTGCGCGCCCATTTGGCGCCACTACACGCCGCCGGCGCCGATGTGATTGTGCTGGGGTGTACCCATTATCCCTTTTTGCAAACGGTCATCCAAGATCTGGCCCCCAATGTCACCCTCATCGATCCCGCCCCTGCCGTGGCCCGCCAAACGCTCCACATCACCCAGACCCATGGACTCACCCGCCCCGAGCAGGGACAAACGTGGTATTACACCACCGGGTCAGCCAGCCATTTGGCCTGGCAAATCCAGGCATTAGGCCTTCCCCATGGTTTAGTCGCACATGTTGCAGTAGAGGAATTGGTATGAATATCGAGTGGATTGGGCTTCTCGCCTCATATCTCTATGCTGGTGGATTGTTGGGTATCGGCGAGCTGTTGCATCGCCAGTTTCACATCAGCAATGACATTACCCGCAAAGTAGTGCATATCGGGGCGGGGATGTGGATTTTCGGCGTGCTCTATTTCTTCCATACTTGGCAAATCGGCGTCATTCCCTTTGCCACCTTTATCGGACTCAACTATTTCTTTTATCGCGTCAAATTATTTCGCGGTATCGACAGTGATACCGCCAGCCCCGGCACTATCTATTTTGCCTTTGCCATTACCGTCATTTCAGTGGTGTTTTGGCGGCCACAGGGGCCCATCGACCACGCCCCCGCCGTTGTCGCCGGCATCATGACGATGACCTGGGGCGATGCCTTGGCCGCCTTGATCGGCAAACACTTTGGGCGCCATCGCTATACCCTCAACGGCGGCACCCGTAGCTACGAAGGCAGCGCCGTCATGTTTGGCGTGTCACTGCTCGTGATTGCATTGTCACTCAGTCTTTTGCCTGGCTCAAGCCTCACGCCCTACGCTGACTTGCCCACTACCAGCGCCATTGTGCTGGCCAGCATTGCCGGTGCCATCACCGCCACCGCCGTCGAAGCCTTGTCACCCCACGGCACCGACAATTTGACGGTGCCGATTTGTGTGACCCTGGTGGCCCTCCTCGCCGGCTAATCGCGGCTGGCTACCCACCATTTCATCAACACCACACTCAACAGCCCAGCACTCGCCAGTAGCACAAACAGCACGTTGTACCCATATTGCCCTGCCAACCACCCTGCCACAAGCGGCGCGCCAGCCATCACCGGCACATTGAATGAATTCGCCAAGGCGATATAGCTGGCGCGTTTTTCGGCAGGGGCAAAACTAAATACCATCGCCGTGTTGGCGGGCTGTGTCCCACCCAAGGCAATCCCACCCAGTACAAATACCGGATAAAACCAGACTTCACTCGTCGCTAACCATGGCAACAATAGCGACACCATGCCCAATATGCCTACAAAAATCAATACCCGCCGGCGCCCCCAGCGATCAGCCAACGTCCCCAACCCGAAGTTCCCCAAGGCCTGTGACGCCAACAACACAATCGTAAAGGTACCGACGGTACTACCACTCACCTGGAAGCGCACCAGCGCCGCCGCTGTCACAAAGCTTTGCCCCATCAAGGCCAACGACAAAAAGGCAAAAGCCACCAAATAAATCAAAAATGCCCGGTCGTTGCGCAATAAACTGGGCACATCACGCAACAACGACCAAAACGACTGCTTCTCGGGGTGTGGTTCTACCCGTGGCTCGATGCTAAACGCCAAAAACAGGTACGAAATCGCCATCACCAC
>CANFUF010000186.1 GCA_947450095.1 Roseiflexaceae bacterium | reverse complement strand
GGTCACGAAATCACCCTGATTGAAGCGAGTGATGGTATCGGTGGCAGGGTACGTTCGGATGTAGTCGATGGTTTTACCCTCGACCGAGGCTTCCAAGTGTTATTTGACGCATATCCTGCGGTGCAACGCTGGTTACAACTGCCTGCGCTCGAGTTATGTGCCTTTGATCCGGGGGCGGTGATTTGTCACCACGGGCAGGCATCAGTGTTGACTGATCCCCTGCGTGATTTACCGGCCAGTTGGGCCGCTGTCTGGTCAAATGCCGCCACGCCCCTCGATAAATTGCGCCTGTTGCTGTTGAGTCGGTCGCTGACACGCTGGAGCATCGCCCAGCTCCGTCAAGGCCCAGACACGAGTACATTGAAGTATTTGCGCCGGCGTGGGTTTAGTATGCGGGTGATTGAATGGTTTTTTGCGCCGTTTTACGGCGGCATTTTTCTCGATCGCAGTTTGGCCACCAGTGCCAAATGTTTTTTATTTGATTTAAAAATGTTAGCCGAAGGACGGACGGTTATCCCTGCCCATGGGATGGGTGCGATTCCTCAGCAATTAGCCAATGGGTTTGCGTCGGATCAAACAACCGTGAGGTGCAATACTGCGGTGGTGGGGTTGGTCCACGAAGATATCCGTGTCGTGGGCGTCCGGCTGAACGACGGAGGTGTGGTATTGGCTGACGCAGTGATATTGGCGGTGCCGGCCCCCATCGCCCAACAACTAGCTGGTCTGGTGTTGCCCACTGAGGCCAAAGGAACGACCACACTTTACTGGGAAGGCGATAGCGCCTTGACGACCAACCGCAAACTCTGGCTCAACGCCAATAGCGATGCATTCGTCAATAATGCCTGTCAACTGAGTGCAATTGCCCCGCACTATGCCCCCGCCGGCCGCCATTTGCTGAGTGCGAGTGTGCTGGGGGTGCCCGAATACAGCGACGATGAATTTTATGCTGCCGCTGAAGCTGATTTGCAGCAGCTATTGGCATATGACCCCAATGCCCAACAGGCATTTCGCCAGTACCGCCGACTGCGCATTTATCGCATCCCCTACGCCCAATTTGCCCAACCGCCGGGCATCCACCCCACCCTGCCCGCCAATCGTACCAGTCAAGCAGGGTTGTATTTGGCCGGGGAATATACCGAAGCAAGTAGTATCAACGCTGCTATGATTAGTGGTGAAAAAGTGGCCAAAATCGTCCACCACGACCTCTCCACCCGCTAAATTACCCCAAGGCCTGTTGTAAGGCGGCGACGGCCTGCGGGATGTTGCGGTCAGGGAAGAAAAAAGCACTACCCACTACCACATCATCGACGCCCGCTGCCGCCACCGTCGCCACCGTATCGAGGGCGATACCCCCATCGACTTGGATGGCGGTGGTGAGCTGGTGCTGATCGATGAATTCCCGCAGTTGACGGATTTTGGCCGTTGATTGCGGGATGTATTTTTGACCACCAAATCCGGGATTGACCGTCATCAACAACACCGTATCGATTAATTCCACCACATCATATATGGCACTCAATGGCGTGGCGGGGTTGATGGCCACGCCCACGTGGGCACCGGTAGCCCGGATGAGTTGGATGGTACGATGCAGGTGGGGCGAGGCTTCGAGGTGTACACTGATTTGGTTGGCGCCTGCCTGCACCATCGCTTCGACATACCGTTCGGGTTCAACAATCATCAAATGGCAATCGAGATAGGCTGATGCGCCGAGATAGCTCCGTAAGGCGGCGACGACGGGCATTCCCATGGTGATATTGGGCACAAAGCGCCCATCCATTACATCGACATGCAGGCGGTCGCCGCCACCAGCCAAGGCGGCCTGGGCATCGACCCCTAGTATGGCAAAGTTGGCCGATAACAACGAAGGACTCAGCCGAATCGGGCGGTTTTGGGCATGATACACAAGCATGTGACGATATTCCTTGCAGGTAGAAACAATGCTTCTTTTATAACATGATTTCAGTCGTGCAGGTACGACGCCCAAAAAACACCGAGCACAACAATCGTTGCGCTCGGCGTTTTGACCAGATGTCCTATTGTGGCGTCAAGCGCAAGGTATAGGCGGCTGATGGGGCCAGATTTGCTGGGATGTCGATGGCGATGCCGTCACCTGATCGTTGCCACGGTAACGCACCCTGATGGCCGAGCAAGGTGATGACGGTTTGGTCGGCAACGGGCATATCGGGGATGACGATGCGCCCAGTGGGAGTGCCCAGCATGGTGGCATATAAGGTGTGGTCTTTGTGGGTAAAGCGCACGCTGAGTCCGCTATCGGTGGTGGCTTCGGGGCGCGTCCAAGGCGTAGTGGCATAGATGGCCTCGCCATTGACGGTCAGCCACGCCCCCAGCGCCAGCAAGCGCTCGGCTTGGGCGGCGGGGATGGTGCCGTCCCCTTTGGGACCGACGTTAATCAGCAAATTGCCGTTTTTGCTGACAATGTCCACAAACGAGTGGATGAGCTCCACCGGCGACAACATTTCGGTGTCGGATTCGTTGCGATTATACCCAAACGAAAACCCTAGCCCGCGACACGATTCCCATTTATCATCCTGAATCGTGTCAAATACCGCGTATTCGGGGGTACGGTAGTCAGAATGTGCCGGTTTGGGGAGCATCCCTTGGCTGATTTTGGCGATTTCGTCGGGGCCGGCTTGGGTGAAGCGGTCGTTGATGACGCCTTCGGGCACGGCGTTGTAATAATCGGCAAACAAGGCACCCACATCCGAGCCGACTGGGTAGCCGATATCGTTCCACATACAGGCAGGGCGGTAGCGGTTGGTCAATTCGCGCCAATGGGCGTCGGCATAGGCCACATATTCGGGGCTTTGGGGCACCGCTACAAATAAGTCGCTGATGTCTTGAATGACATGTGGGTTAAATGTCCAATCAAGTCCCCCCGAATAATAGAGCCCCATGGTCAAGCCTTGGGCACGGACCGCATCACTCAATTCCCCCACCAAATCACGGGTGACTTGGTAATTGGGGATGAACGGGTTGGGCTGCTCACTGGGCCACAACAAAAAGCCATCGTGGTGTTTGGTGGTCAGTACAACGTATTTGGCACCCGCATTGGCAAACAGCTCGGCCCATGCGCTGGGGTCCCACTGGGCTGCCCCCGCATTGAAGTCTGTGGCAAATCCGGCATAGGGCTGGTCGCCATACTGTTCGGCATGGTAGGCGGCGGTGGCACCGTTGGGGACCCGCATCGAATTCATGTACCATTCGGCGTAGGGGTTGCGGGCAAACCAGGCAGGCCAGCCTTCACTGGCAATCACATCGTGCAAGGCACCGGTGGTAGGAGCCCAGCCCGGCACCGAATACAACCCCCAGTGAATGAAAATCCCCAACTTGGCCTCGTGGAACCAGGCCGGCACTTGGTGTGCGTGGACGGCAGTCAAGGTACGATCAAACGGCATCGCTATATCCTTTCGTTACTTATACTTCGCAGACGATAATCGCATTAAAGCGAATTTTTGGTACCGTTAATTGCCACGCTCCCGCTTGCCCCGCCACGTGCAGTGGTGATTGATCATCGGCCAAATAGGCGTTGCTGATGCGCGCATCAATGCCGAGGGTCACAGTGATATCGTGCAACGGAATGGGGTCTTCGAGGTATTCCATGTGGGGCGTCGCCCGCCGATTGGGCGAATAATTGCAAATATGCACCATATAACGGGCGGGGTGTTGATCCGTCTGTTGTTGATACGTCACCAACACTTCACTACTGATTGGCGCATTGCTTTTGGTCAAACGGACCGGCAATAACTCGTCAATAATTGCCCGCAATAGCTCACGATAAATCCAGTAGCCACTTTTGAAATAACTACTAAAAATCGGAAAACTAATCGCTGCCATCGTGTCGTTTTGCACCACTGCCGCATAGTCGCTGGCATGGTCAAACGGTGATTGGGCGTGGCTGGTGTAGTGGGCCGCACTGCGCTGGAAGAGCGGCTCGCCCACCGTCGCCCGTTGCGGCAGGTTCGTCTGCCATTGGGCTGTGCCATAGTACAAGGCGTATTCGTAGGCCGGTAAGTGCGGGTAGTGCGTGTGGTCGAGCAGCAAATATGCCGGCGCATAAGGCGATTCACCATGATACGTCAAGTCCAACTGGGTGTTCCAACAGTGATTCGCAGCGCCGTTGAGTGCGCGGTGGCTGGCAATCACGCGGCCGCCATTGGCGAGGTAGTGGGTGAGTTGGCTAGCGAGCGTTGGGCTGACGACGAGGCTGTCGGGCAACACAATCAGGCGGTAGCGTCCGAGGTTGGCGCCTCCTTCGATGATGTCGAATTGCACCTGCAATTCACCCAGCAGTTTGACGGCGCCATACACCGCCCCTTCTTTTTCGTGCCG
>CANFUF010000185.1 GCA_947450095.1 Roseiflexaceae bacterium | reverse complement strand
TTTATTCAGCAATAGTTTTTCTTTTTTTGGAAAAAATGCGTGCGGCGCAACCGTGAATCGCAACCACCCCCCGTTCACACATGCAGTGTCAATGGGGGGTGACGTTTGTCCTTATTCGCCCACTTCCAGCAATTGATCCCAGCTGACGCCGGCCTCTACGTCGACCTTAAGGGGCACCGCCAAATCACTATAGGCGGCACTCATTTCGCGCCGCAACAAGGCGGCGATATCGGCTTGGTGGGCCACCGGCACTTCGACAATCAATTCGTCGTGCACTTGCAATAGCAAGCGTGCCCCGTTGCCGTAGGCTTGGATGGCGGCATCCACCCGCAACATGGCCAGCTTCATGATGTCGGCGGCGGTAGCCTGGATGGGGTGGTTGATGGCTTCGCGCTCGGCGGCTTGTTGGCGCGGCCCCTTGACGTTGATTTCGGGCATGGGGCGCCGCCGCCCAAACAACGAGCTGACATAGCCCGTCGCCCGCGCATCGGCGATGGTGGTATCGATGTATTCACGTACCCCAGGGAAGCGGGCAAACAAGCCGTCAATCAACACTTGTGATTCGCTACGACTCAGATTGGTGCGTTGTGCCAACCCAAAGGCGCTAATGCCGTAGATGACACCAAACACCGTGGTTTTGGCGATCCGCCGTTGCTCTTTGGTCACGTCAGCGACCGCCACGCCAAACAACTGGGCGGCGGTGGCGCTGTGGATGTCTTGGTCTTCGTGGAAGGCCTGGAGCAGATTGGGATCGCGGGTAATATGGGCCAGCACCCGCAATTCGATTTGCGAATAGTCTGCCGCCACCAGCACACACCCAGGCGCCGCCACAAAGGCCCGCCGCACTTCGCGTCCTTCTTCGGTGCGGGTAGGAATGTTTTGTAGGTTGGGTTCGACTGAGCTCAAGCGCCCTGTCGCCGCCCCCAGTTGGTTGTACGACGTATGCACCCGTTTGGTCTGCGGGTTAATCAAGACAGGTAAGGCATCCACGTAGGTTGATTTGAGCTTGCTCAATTGACGGTGGAGCAAAATCCGTTCGATGATGAGGGTATTGTCGCTGGGGCGCAGTTTTTCCAGCACTTCAGCCGTCAGTGACCAGCGCCCGGTTTTGGTTTTTTCGAGGCCTTGGGTCGGTAACCCCAATTTACCAAACAACACATCGCTCAATTGATCGCCCGAGGCAATATTGAAGGTGTTGCCGGCTATGGCAAAAATGTCGCGCTCGAGTTCACCGATGCGGGCGGTAATCCGCCCCGATAATTCGCTCAGATAGGCTTCGTCGACACTGATACCGGCCTGCTCCATCCGTACCAACACCGCAATCAATGGCATTTCGAGCCGATAAAAAATATCCGCAACTCCTGTTTGGGCATCGATTTGAGGACGCAAGGCATGGGTCAACTGCAAGGTGTAGTCTGCATCGCTACCGGCATAATTGGTGACGGCCACGATGTCGGCGGTATCAAGGGTGGTTTGGTTTTTGCCTTTGCCAATCAGTTGATCGATGGTGACGGGTAATTCACTGAGCTGCAATTCATAAAACGCCAATTCTTTCAGCCCCCGCCGTTTGTCGAGCAGACTGGCAGCCAACATGCTGTCAAACGTCAAGCCGTTGACAGTAATCCCGATGCCCAACAACGATTCGATGTCGAATTTGGCGTTGTGGGCACTTTTTTGGATAGTGTTATCACCAAACAATGGCGCGAGTTGGTTAACAATCAGCGCGAGCGGTAATACATCAACGTGTTGATGCACAATCGGGATGTACCAGGCTTGGTTGGCATGGCAGGCGATAGAGATGCCGATGCATTTGTCGCGGAACACACTCGTACCAGTCGTTTCGGTGTCAAACGCAAATGCGCCCACGCTACGACACTCCGCCACCACGGTAGCTAACGTGGCTTCGTCCGTCACCGTCACATAGCCGGCGCGTAATTCTACGGCTTCGCCTGGCTCAGCGGCATTACCAAACATATCCATTTGTTGATTGGCGGCGCGGCTAGGCAGCATTGCCTTGGGTGCGCTGGGTGGGGGTGGAGTGACTGCTTGATTGCTGGCAGGCAAGCGTCCAATCAACGTTTGGCCGATTTCGAGGCTCTGAAAAAAGCGCACCACGTTGGCTTTGTCGTAGCCCGACACATCACAATCCGCCATCACCAGTTGAACAGGTGCATTGACCACAATCGTCGCCAGCATCCGACTAAACTCAGCAGCTTCTTGTTGGCCCGCCAAGACTTTTTTGTAGCGATTGGGCACCAACTCGAGGTTGGCAAAAATCTGATCGACACTGCCAAATTCGTTGAGGAGCGCAATCGCCCCTTTTTCACCGATACCCTTGACCCCTGGGATGTTGTCAGAACTATCGCCCTTGAGTCCACGCAAATCAGCGAGCTGATTCGGTTTGAGACCACCATAGCGCTCGATGACTTTGGCTTCGTCATAGACAATCGAGCTCATCCGTTGCCCAAATGGATTGGCGAGTAATACATTGACATAACTATCAACTAATTGTAGGGTATCGCTATCCCCGGTGAGGATGAGGGTGCGCACCTGTTGGGCGGTGGCTTGGCGGGCCAGGGTGCCCAGTACGTCGTCGGCTTCGAAGCCGGCGGCCACATAAATGGGGATATTGAAGGCCTGCATCATTTCTTTGATGCGTTCGAGTTGGGAATGGAACTCTTGGGGTGTTTCGTTGCGGCCTGCTTTGTATTCGCTGTACAAGTCATCGCGGAAGGTGCGCCCAATGTCGAACGACACCGCGATATGGGTTGGTTGATGTTCTTTGATGGCATTGAGCATGATTGCGGCAAAGCCAAACACGGCATAGGTTGCCTCGCCACTCGAGGTACGCATGCCCGTATCTGCCATGGCAAATAATGCGCGAAAGGCCAAGGCATGGCCATCAATCAACAGAATCCGTGGGGTATTCGTCATTTCGCTCCCTCCAAAAATCGTCCAGGGTTATATGTTAATCCCGATAATAATAATTCCATAGCCAATTGCCGTGCTGAGTACCAGCCAGCCCAATCCGAAGAGCCACCGCCGTGATAACGACTGTGCCATTGGCCGACGGTTTAACCACATTCCCATTAACCCCATCATGGCCACCGCACCGACAAACAGCACCAGCATGCACATCATGTATATAAATTGGGCGGCATCACCAAGTGGGATAATCACAAAAAAGAGAAATAGTAATGATTGCCGCCACACCAACCCAAACGCCAGCATCCAGCCAATGACCAGTGACCATTCGTATGTTAAAAACAGTAATCGTTCGCGGCGTGTTTCCAAGCTAATCTCAGTTTCTTCCGCCTAGACGGAATTGTCGTGACAGTCGTGTGGTGGTGGGACGGCTATGTGTTGATGCCCACGAGAATGATGGCGTACCCAAGTGCAGTGCTCAGTCCAAACCATGCCCATCCCACCAACCAACGTCGCAGTAATGAGTGTGTGGCTGGACGGCGTTGGATCCACGTACCCATCATGGTCATTACCACTACCGCAATCACCGTCATCAGCAAAATGCTCACGATGTAGGTGAATTGGGCAGCGTCACCGAGCGGGAAAATAACAAAAAAGATGAACAGCAACGATTGGCGCCAAATCAACCCAAACGACAGCATCCAAGCGATGATTAACGACCATTCCGAACTCAGAAACTGAACCCGTTCCCAGCGTGTTTCCATACATTGCCTCAGTTCTTGCGATGAAGACGAGGAAATTAGCCGTGGGTGCGTTGGAATTCCTGCATCAATTGGGCTAATGCCTGGGCAGATGCAACCGGCAGGGCATTGTAGAGCGATGCGCGCAGGCCACCAATAATCCGGTGCCCGGCCAAGCCGATCATGCCGTGGCTACTAGCGCTGGCCAGGAATTTTTTCTCGAGATCGGCATCAGGCAAGCGAAATACTACGTTCATTTGTGAGCGGGCAGCCACGGCGCTATGCCCACGATAAAACCCGCCAGACTGATCGATGACGTCATACACTAATTGCGCTTTGTGGGCGTTGCGGGCGGCCAGATTGTCGAGACCGAGGGCTTCGATCCACGCCAACACGAGGTCGAGCACATACACCGAAAACACCGGCGGCGTGTTGTAGAGTGATTGCACCGCCAAATGCGTCTGATAGCGCAGAATCGTCGGCACGTTGGTATGCATCTGCGCCAAGAAATCGTTGTGGATGGCCACCACGGTGACTCCTGCAGGCCCGAGATTTTTTTGGGCACCGGCATAGATCATGGCAATATTGCTGGCGTCGATAGGGCGTGACCCGATGTCGCTACTCATATCAACCACCAGTGGCTGTGACGCCGTTGGTAACGTCGCCCATTGGGTGCCATAAATCGTGTTGTTGGAGGTGATATGCACATACGCTGCGTCGGGGGCAACTTGCCATGTGGTGGGGGCTGGAAGAGTGGCGTAGTTGTCGGCTTTGCTCGAAGCGGCGATATGGGCAGACCCGACTCGCACTGCTTCTTCGTAGGCTTTTTCGGCCCAAACGCCGGTCAACACATAGGCGCCACTGCGCCCTGGTTGCAACACATTCATGGGTAACATGGCGAATTGATGACTGGCGCC
>CANFUF010000184.1 GCA_947450095.1 Roseiflexaceae bacterium | reverse complement strand
TCGTTCATGCAACAAATCACCGCTCACGTTTTTACGGTGGTGATTGCCTATGCGGTGGTGCGCCGGGATCAACGGGGCGCCTATCTTGCCGCCGGTTTGTTGGCAGGAGTGGCATTGACCCACATCGGTGAAGCAATGGTGGCGGCGGTGTGGTATGGCTTGTTGCGGATATGTGAATCTGATCGCTTTACCCGGGCCTGGTGGCTTCGTACCCTGCCGGTGCTGGGGGCTGGACTATTGCTTATCCCTATTTATCAGTCGTTTTTTGTGAATGTCGGTCAAGGCCATGCCGGTTTAATCAACCCTGATTTGGCGAGTGTCTGGCCGCGGATGCAGACGGCATTCATGGTGGGATTTGCCCCCTTCCCATGGGTGGCAGTGGTGCTGTTGTTGGCAATGGCCGTGCGGGTGGCGTGGCGTACCACGGTGCCGTGGATATTGACGGCAGGAGTGTTTTTTGGGGTGGAATTACTGACCCAAGCCCAAGTGCGCTACATCTATACGGTTGCGCCCTTGATGGCGACGGGACTGGCTGCGGTACTTGTGCCACTCTGGCGCAAAGGTTGGGCTGGGCGCATGTTGGTGGGATTGTGTATCGGCTTTGTGGCGTGGGTGTCGTTTAGTCTATGGGCAGATGCGATTTTGAGTCTGCAAAAGCCACGTATCGACGGCTTGACCCACTAATGAATGCCGAGCAGCCGTGATGTGTCGATATGATGTGATGGTGCTCAACCAAAAGGGCTGTATATGCAACGATTGCGTGCGCTCCGCTATCCGGTGATGGCTGGTATTGCCATGGTGGTGGCGGCGGTGATGCTGAGTGTGGCGGGATTTTTTTTCACATGGAACCCCAAAACTGTGCTTTCGTGGGGAAATAATATCCAATCGCCACTCCAAGGATTTTATGCCAGCCAAACGGATGTTGATGGGACATATCATTGGAGTCGGCCAGAAGCGACCATCCAATTTACGCGCATCACCATCCACCCTATTTCGATATTACAGCTCGTGGTGAGTGATTCTGGGCGCCCGGTGGTACTTACCATCCAAAGCGGCGCTTTGGTGGCGCAACCTACGATTGCTCAGTACACCCGACATATCGCGTTGTTGTTGCCAATTAGGCAATCGAATGCGGATATGTCGGTGACGATGCATGTGCCCCCATTGCTCGCTCCCACTGATGAACGGGCGCTGGGCGTCCGGGTGCGCTCAGTGACGGTCTTGACTGTATCGTCTGGCTTCCCGGCACTTCTGTGGCTCGGTATGATGGTATGGGTGGCACTATTGTTGAGTGTGAGTGCGTGGTTATGCCGCGCTCCGGCACTTTTGGTGTGGGGGAGTGGGGTGTTGATTGCGCCACTCTTGTTTGGCATGGCGGTGGTGGTGAATGCTGGTTTGGCCGCAGTATGGTTGACGGCGTGGGCCATCGTCGTGCCACTGGTACCACTCCTGATTGCTTTCCTGCGCTGGCGGCGCCTGCAGATTCCCCCGCTGGTAGTATGTGCGATTGCCTTGTGGTTATTGGTGCGGTTGGTGTTGGTCGTCTATCCGGCGTTTGATGGACATGATTTTTTGATACATGCCAAACGCTTAGACGAATTTCATCGCTTACAATCACTGACGTTACTTGATCATCCTTATGAATTTAGTGGGCGTCCAGCGTTGGTTTTGCCGTTGTTTTATTGGCTAAGTGATGCGCTGGCACGTATCGTTGGCCTCGATGTGGCCATGCATGTGGTGACGGTGTGTGCTGAAAGTTTGTTAGGATTGCTGGTTTGGCTCATGTTGCGCCAGGTGCAGGTGTCTGTGCGTACTGCCACACTCGCGGTCGTCTTGACACTCGCCATGCCCATCGCCACCACCATTTTGTGGTGGGCGTTTATGCCCCAAGTGCTGGCCCATTTGCTGGCATTTGTGGTGATTTATGCCACCCTCCGCCGTGACCGCTGGGGAGCGGTGTTGGCTGGGGTGGCGTTGACTGGGGTGGTCTGGACGCATATCGGCGAAATTTTGATTGTGGCGGTATGGTATATCGGCGTGCGGGTCAGCGAAGCCGACCGCTGGAGTTCGGCGTGGTGGTGGCGCTGGCTGCCCGTCGTGCTCTTGCCGTTGTCGGCCACGTCACTGTATGTAAATTACATGTGGACGCTCTTCCATACGGCGCCTACTGTTGCGCGCACTATGCCGTTTCCCTTTGCCAATATGCTAGCGCAAATGAAAGAAGGCCTAGCAGTTGGTTTTGCCCCCATTGTGTGGTGGCTTACGCCACTGTTGGCACTCGTTGCCTGGCGCCGCGTACCCCGGCTCGCACCGGCGTGGGTGGTGACGGTTGTTTTTTGGTTGAGTATCGAACTCGTCACCGGCTACCAAGTGCGCTATGGCTATCTGGCAGTGCCCCTCATCGCTATTGGCCTGGCATACTGCCTCACCCCCCTGACCCGCTACGGGCGGGCCGGCTGGGTCTTTGTTGCCACCATTGTACTGTTTATCACCTGGGTATCGCTGGCGTTATGGATCGATTCCACCCTACTCGGCGTGCATCCCCGCGTCGATGGTCTTAGTCATTAGGTGTTGATGATGACTCGTGATATGATGACGTAACGCTGAAAACGAGGTGTCATCATGAGTTACGATCCCAACGAGGCCATGCGTAGGTTGATGGCCAATGCCGCGATTGCCCAAGCCGCCGAGGACGAAGCTGCCCGCGAAGCTGAATCGCTCGCCGACGATGAAGCCGAGGACGAAGCCGCCCGCTATGCCGCCGAATTAAACGAATTATTGGCCGACGACGATGATGATTACGCCGATCAAAACGACGACGACCCACCCTACGACGATGACTCGCCCTACGACGACGAATAACTTCGCGTTACGGTTTGGTGCCTACTATTGATCCATGGCGCGGCGCAAAGCCGCCGCAAAGGGGTTATCGTCGTCACTGGTGTCGCTGGCGTCGTGCGAGGTATAGGTGGTAGGGGCGGGGGTTTCGACTTCTTCGGGATCTTCGTCCTCATCGCTCCAGTCGAGGTGGAGCTCGATTCCTTGGGCCTCAGCCAAGGCACAAATATCGGCGAGGGGGAAGCGTACCACACTCACGGCCACTTGGCGGTCGGGCTGGTAATCAACGCTGTCAGCGAGTGGGATGTGATTATTTTCTACAAAAAAACTGCGTATGGTGGCCGGGGCGTGAAATGGCGCATCATCGGATTGCATCAACGCCACGACTTCTTCGTCACTAATAATCCCCGTGTCAATCAAAATCAATGTCCGCGCCACATGAGGCACGACGGTGCGCAAAATGCTATGGGTTTCGCTGAGTTGGCGTAATCCACGCCCAATACTGCGTACCTGCGAGGTCGCTTTGACCTCAAACACGTGGTAATGTTGGGCATCGTATTCATACACGGCGTCGAGTTCGCGGTATTTGCGTTGCAGTTGCTTGCCCATCCGTTCGTCATATTCGACATACCGACGCTCACTGAGGGGGTGGAATTGGGCCAGCCACTGGCGCACAATTTGTTCGGCCTCGCCGCCAAATAGCGAGCGGTTGCTGGCCGGGCGAGTGGCTTTGTGATTGGCTTTGCTGGCCATGATTTTGGCGATATAGGCGCGGTATTGTGGGTCATCGACGGTATGGATGCGGACACGATGGTAACGCATGGTAGATCTTTCTGGCAATACGGTGCGGAATTCGCTTGATTTTGTAGGAACAGGCAAGAATTTCTCTTTTGGGGTGGCCGTCGCGAGGGGTGTGATCTATTTTAGCACAGGTCATTTAGCGTATGGGGATGTGATGTCTCGCACAGAGGGCAGACCCTCCCACAGCGTCATTCCATGCCGGTTGCGTGCAACCATAGCGTGGAATCTCCTTGGGCTTGCCAACGGATGTCGTTTGTCTCGCACGGAGGGCGCAGAGGGCACAGAGGCATATGGGGCGATTTTCCACGGCGAGTTGACATGTATGTGTTGTAAAAATCGTTGCAAATACGCTGTGGAGTAATCGCCCTTACATAGTGGCTTCCGACGTCATTTCCGACTTTGTGATGTCTCTTTTGGCTCGCACGGAGCCGCGGAGACGCAGAGTGGGTGCATGGTTGGGTGCAGCAGGCTACGGTGCTACTTCGGACTTTCACTTCCTGCTTCCTGCTTCCTGCTTCACACTTCCTACTTCATCATGGGGTTATGTTACAGCAGGCTACGGTGCTACTTCGGACTTTCACTTCCTGCTTCCTGCTTCCTGCTTCACACTTCCTACTTCATCATGGGGTTATGTTACAGCAGGCTACGGTGCTACTTCGGACTTTCACTTCCTGCTTCCTGCTTCACACTTCCTACTTCATCATGGGGTTATGTTACAATATTGCCGAAACGGTAAAGTATTCCGAGGAGTAAATTCATGAAATTGCGTTTTTGGGTGCACCAAATGTTGGCTGCAAGTCTTCTGCTTACCACTTTGGTCGCCTGTGGTGGGTCCGCAAATACCGCTGTGCCTACTGCCGAAATCGTCGCTCCTGCGGCTACTGCGGTACCTGTAGCTCCGGAAGCCACCGCCACGCCCCAACCGACCCTCGCACCAACGGTGGTACCTACCGCCACCAATATCCCGTTACCCGCAGACCTGAATGTCATCCCGTTGGTCCGTGGGGAAGTCACCAAACGTCCGTTCATGATGATGATTGATAATCACCCCGACGCCTATCCTCAATCGGGGCTCAACCGCGCTTCGGTGGTCTTTGAAGCCTTGGCCGAATACGGGATTACCCGTTTTATGGCGGTATTTCCCGGTGAATT
>CANFUF010000183.1 GCA_947450095.1 Roseiflexaceae bacterium | reverse complement strand
TGTACCGGCTGTACGTTGTGCGTGGGATTTGCCTGTCATGTCGATGCCAAAAACGGCACGCACAACACCATGATCCCCCGCGCCCTCGCCACCGGCAACTGTACGCTGTTGACCGAAGTCCATGTGTTGCGCATCAACATGCACGACGCCCAGCGCGCCGCTGGCGTGACCTATACCGATGCCACCGGCGCCCAACATACCGTCCAAGCCGCCACGGTGGTGGTGTCGGCCGGTGCCGTCGAATCGGCGCGCTTGCTGATGAACTCTGCCAGCGGCGACCACCCCAACGGCCTCGGCAATCATTCCGATCAGCTCGGGCGCAATTTGCAAGGGCACATGTATCCTCGTGCCATCGGCTTGCTCCCTGAGCCAGTCAACGACCTGCAAGGCCCCGGCGTCAGCGTCTGTACCACCCAATTCAATCACGGTAACGCCGATGTGATTGGCGGCGGTATGCTGGCCGATGAATTCATTACCTTGCCGATTATCTTTTGGAAGCGCTTTTTGCCCCCCGAAATCCCCCGCTGGGGCGCGGCCGCCAAAGAATTCATGCGCTACGCCTATCCCCGCTTCGTCGACATCACCGGCCCCGTCCAAGAAATCCCTAGCCCCGACAGCCGCGTCACCCTCGATACCAATGTACGCGACCGCTACGGCCTGCCGGTGGCCCGCTTGTCGGGCACCACCCACCCCGAATCGGTGCGTACGTCGGCCTTCATGTTCGAACGCGCCCGGGAATGGGTCGAGGCTGCCGGCGTGACCCGCTTGTGGGGCAAGCCACCTAGCTTGACCCTCAGCGCTAGTCAGCACCAAGCGGGCACCTGCCGCATGGGCGACGACCCCGCCACCTCGGTCACCAATCGTGATGGCCAGATCCACGGCATCAGCAACCTGTATGTGGCCGATGGCTCGACCCACGTCACCAACGGTGGCTTCAATCCGGTTTTGACGATTATGGCCAATGCCTTTCGAGTTGGGGAAAAAATGCTCCAGCGCGGTCGGTGAATAAACAGAAATCCGCCCCTATCTGGCACAATCGGTGCCAAAGAGGGGCGGATTGGTTTTGTCCGGTTGCGCTAGGCTGTCGCCTTTGCGGGGGTGGTAGTTTTGGCCCGTGACATCAACAATACACCGCCGATAATCAACGGCAACGAAATCATCATGTAGGGGCTAATCGTCTCGTGATTCAACAAAAAGCCCAACAATACCGCAACCATCGGGTTGACATATGCCGAACTAATCGCCAAGGCGGGGCGTACCCGTGGCACCAAGTATGAATAAGCCGAAAATCCTACAAACGACCCGAAAATTACCAAATAGCTAAAGGCCAGCAGGGAATTGGTGGTTGGCATGGCGGTGAAATGTTCACCGGTTGCCAGGGCTACAATGGCAAGTGAGGCACTCGCGCCCACCATCTGGGCGCCGCTGCCCATTAAGCCACTGGCTTGTTTGACGCGCGGGATGAGTACCGTTCCCAACGCCCAGCCCATGGCGGCCAACATCAACACAAAAAATCCCCACGGAGCTGCTTGGATGTTGCCATCAAAGCTGAGGACTGCGGCCCCGAGGAAGCCCACTACCAGTCCGATGATTTCGCGGCGATTGGGCCATGAGCCCCAAAACCCCGCAAACAGCGCCGCCCAAATCGGTGAGCTCGCCAAGATCAAGGCGGTCAGGCTGGTCGAAATATAGCCCAACCCCAGCACCACGCCACCATTGCCGATGCCCAGCAAGATCACACCAATCCCCATGCCACCCAGCATTTCGCGTCCTGTCGGCCAGGCTGTGCCGCGCACGCGCATAAACAGCATCAATCCTAACCCGGCAATAGCAAAACGCAAACAAGACATGCTGAGGGGCGGGAAGCTTTCACGGGCAAACTTCATCCCCAGATACGTCGAACCCCAAATCGTATAGGTTGCCAACAACGCCAACCCCACCTTTAGTCGATCTGACACGGTATATCCTTAGCAAAACGAATGGCTTCATCATACCACTATCAACCGTTGGTGTGGTGGGTGTTTTCCCTATACCGGGCGAAACATCTCTTCCAAAAAGTAGCCCGTATGTGATTCTGCCACCGCCGCCACCACTTCTGGCGTGCCCATGGCAATCACCTGACCGCCGCCACTGCCCCCTTCGGGTCCCATGTCGATCACCCAGTCGGCGGTTTTGACCACATCGAGATTATGCTCGATGACCAGTACCGTGTTGCCGGCTTCCACCAGGCGATGCAACACCGTCAATAAGCGTTGCACATCCGCAAAGTGCAAGCCGGTGGTGGGTTCGTCGAGGATGTAGATCGTACGGCCGGTTTCGGCACGGGCCAGCTCGCGCGACAACTTAATCCGTTGCGCTTCACCACCCGACAAGGTCGTCGCCTGTTGACCAAGGGCAATATAGTCCAGCCCTACATCGTGCAATGTGGTCAAGATTTTGGTGATGCGCGGGATATGCGCAAAAAACTCCAAGGCCGTCTGCACGTCCATGTCGAGCACATCGGCAATGGTTTTGCCACGATACTTGACCGTCAAGGTTTCGCGGTTGTAGCGCTTGCCCTTACAGACCTCGCAGCGCACCGCCACATCCGCCAAAAACTGCATGTCGATGAGTTGGATGCCGGCCCCTTCACAGGCTTCACAACGCCCACCCTTGGTGTTGAACGAAAAGCGCCCCACATCGTAACCGCGTACTTTGGCTTCGGGAGTTTGGGCATATAAATCGCGGATTAAGTCAAACACTTTGACGTAGGTGGCAGGGTTCGAGCGGGGAGTGCGCCCAATCGGTTGCTGGTCGATGTCAATCACCTTGTCGAGGTATTCCAGCCCGGTGATGCTATCAAGCGGGCCAGCAATCAAGGTCGCCCGACTCAAACGATTGGCCAAGGTGGGGTACAGCGTACCGTTGATGAGTGACGATTTACCCGAGCCCGATACCCCCGTTACGGCGATGAATGTGCCCAACGGGAATTTAATCGACACGTTGCGCAGATTGTTCATGCGCGCCCCCTGCATTTCGACCCATTCCCCCGTGCCCGCCCGGCGCGTGGTGGGGGTGGCGATTTGCAACTTGCCCGACAAATACGCCCCGGTCAACGAATTGGCGACTTTGGCCACTTCGGCCGGACTATCTGCCGCCACCACTTCGCCCCCTTTGACCCCCGCCCCTGGTCCAAAGTCAATCAGGTAATCTGCCGCCTGCATCGTCTCGAGGTCGTGCTCAACCACAATCACGCTATTGCCCAAATCACGCAATTTAATCAGGGTATTGAGCAACTTGCGGTTGTCGCGTTGGTGCAACCCGATGCTGGGCTCGTCGAGAATGTACATCACCCCCACCAAGCCCGAACCGATTTGCGACGCCAAGCGGATACGTTGGGCCTCGCCCCCCGACAAACTGGGTGCTGCCCGGGCCATGGTCAAGTAGTGCAGTCCTACATTCAGCAAAAATCCCAGCCGCTCTTGGATCTCTTTCAAAATATCGCCGGCAATAAACAAGGCGTTGCCTGCCAACGGCGTGACCGTCTCACGTTCGACCGTAATCACACTATCGCCGGCCAATCCCAGCGCCCAGGCATGCGCTTCGCTGACATTCAAGGCACATACATCGCTGACCGACCAGCCCCCCACTTTGACCGCCCGACTTTCGGCCCGCAAACGGGCCCCTTTGCAGGTAGGGCAGGGTTGATCACTCATGAACGACGTATAGTATTCGCGATTCATGTCGCTACCGGTCTGGTTGTAGCGCCGGTTGATTTCGCTGGCCAGCCCTTCCCAGGTACGCATGAACTCACCCCGTGAGCCGCTGCCTTCGTTGGCCCAGCTAAACTTGATACGCTCTTTGCCACCGCCATTGATGATGACGTCGCGCGATTTTTCACTCAAATCACGCCATGGGGCATCGAGGTCGATTTCAAAATGGGCAGCAATTACGGACAAGCTCTTGTAGCCCCAGCCGTCACGTTTTTTGCGTAATTCGCCCCAATAGGGGATGGCGCCGTCATGAATCGACAAGGCATCGTTGGGTACCATCAGATTGATATCGACTTCCATGCGCGTCCCCAGCCCCGTACAATCGGCACAGGCGCCTTGGGGTGAGTTAAACGAAAACATCTGCGGGGTTAATTCGCTAAACGAAATCCCACAGGTGGTGCAGGTGTTTTCGACACTCATAATCCATTCGTTGGGGCCAACCACCTCATCGTCGCTTTTGGGGCGATCGACAATGCTAATCACACACACGCCGTCGCCGGTCCGCACTGCCAACTCAATCGCATCGGTGACCCGGGTCACATAGGCATCCCAGGTGCTCTGGACATTGGCACTGGCTTTGCCGATGCCGACATCGAGTGGATTTTCGCTACTTACATCGTCGCGCCCAGGCACCGCCAAGCGATCGACGATCACTTCAATTGAGTGTTTGACCTTTTTGTTGAGCTTGATTTCGGTGCTCAAATCCATGATTTCGCCATCCACCCGCACGCGGGTAAACCCTTCGGTGCGGGCGTCGCTAAAGACTTCTTTGTATTCGCCTTTGCGCCGCGATACCGCCGGTGCCAGCACCATGAAGCGCGTGCCAGTGGTGAGGTTCAATACCCGATCAACCATCTGTTCGGGGCTTTGTGACGCCACTGCTTGCCCACAAATGTGGCAGTGTTGCGTGCCCACCCGCCCATACAGCAAACGCAGGTAGTCATATATTTCGGTGACCGTCCCCACCGTCGAGCGGGGGTTCTTGGAGGCGCTTTTTTGTTCAATGGCAATTGCTGGCGACAAGCCGCCGATGAAATCTACCTTGGGCTTTTCGAGTTGGCCGAGGAATTGCCGGGCATAGGCCGATAAAGACTCGACATAACGGCGTTGC
>CANFUF010000182.1 GCA_947450095.1 Roseiflexaceae bacterium | reverse complement strand
GCTACCAACAACGATCACCATACACAACACGATCCCCACATACATACGCCACATGAGCGTGCCCAACTATTTCTTGTATAAGAAAATAAACAAATACGCATTAGGTCAACATATAAATATATAATGCGTGTTGTTGTATCCCATTACCCGAGCGGCGCATTACCTGTACAAAACACCGTACACCGTACGACGCCAACACGTACACAATAGTTCACAAAATCACACTATTTTTCTGTACATTTATCATGATATCAGTTAATTGTTAATTAATATGCGGTTTATATTGTCTATAATTGCTACAAATCCCACGTACAAAATGTACGTGGGATTTGTAGCAATTATTGTAGTTGTAATTATTTTAATTAAAGTTATTCCCGCCAGACCACACCCGTCATACAATGAACGGCGCCGCCACCCTTCATCAATTCAGAAATCTCGACTTCATGACACTCAATATCATGGGCTTCAAACAATTTGCGCATGGTAGGATTGCCTGCCGGCATCACCACCACATTTGGCGCCACCGGCACCATGTTGATCGAACGGGGGTAGTGATCCACGCCGGCTGCATCCATGGCATTGATAACCGTAAAGCCCATATGGCGGAGTAATTCATAGGCTTCATGCGGGGCGTTGTTTGGCACCATCACGGCCGTTCGGGGGCCCACAATATTGACACCACCATCGATATGACCACAGCCCCATGGCATATTCACGATATGAGGCTCTAGTCCCATGCTTTTGAGCTCGTGGGCGACTTGTTGGGCACCAGCCATGTTGGTACGCAATCCAGTGGCAACGATGACCACGCCATCACGCACATAAATCACATCCGCACCTTCAAATACCGCATCACCATGCACACCGTGGACAATCGGGACGCCACTGCGGAGCAAGGCTTGTGCCGAAATCTGTTCTTCGCCGGCACGGGCAGCCGACGCCATCCGCGCAATGATGGCACCACGGGGTGTCATAAAAAAATGATCGCGACAGAAATAAATGTTGGGGGTGGCACGATCACCCGGTGCCAATTCAATCACTTCTACGCCAAACGAACGATACATACTGGTGAGATTGTCGTGTTGCTCACGGGCAGCAATTGGCTCAACTATATCGTCCCACAATACTTTGCCTGGATTAGTGATACCATCGATTTCACCACCAGGACGATGCATAATCACCCGGCGCAATCGGCCGTATTCAGTCGTTACCCCGACGGTTGCTAAGGCATCGCGGTCACGGGCTTGCCACTGGTCGCCACCATGGGCGGCGGGCAATGTAGTATGGGTCATTATTGTCCTCTTGATATTATAAAAACTGGTTTGCTTGATTATCCTACCACGAACTACACCATATTCTGTAATAATATCAACAGTACAACTAACTTTATGGAGTAAGATATGCCGCACATCCACACAGCAGTAATTACCGCCCTCCGTGAATTCCCACAACGGCTGGCAAGTGCCATCGCCAATCTTGACGATGCCTGTATGACGGCACATCCATTAGCCGGGGAATGGAGTATTGCCCAAAACGTCCATCATTTGGCAGATTCACACATGACCTCATACATCCGCTGTCGACTCATCGCTAGCGAGCTCAACCCGCCACTCAAACCCTACGACCAAGATGCGTGGGCAGGATTTGGCGATAGTCAATCGGCTGATATCTCGACGTCATTGATGATTCTGCAAGGATTACATTCCCGCTGGGCGGATTTTTTCACCAATCTTGCAGAAAGCGATTGGGAGCGGGTTGGTTATCATCCAGAACTCGGTGCAGTAAGTTTGCAACGCCAACTCATCGGCTATGTGGAACATGGTGACGCACATATCGACCAAATCGCCCGTACATTGGCAGCCTATCATCACCCATAGTTTGCAGTAGACATTTATCATTGCAATTACACATATAACAGCAATTTAATGTATTCCTACACTGTGTGATAGCGGAAACTATCGCTGTGTGTGTGGCGATTATTATGTGCAATTTAGTTAATAAAATTTACTTTATATGGTTTATCCCGAATTTAATATATATATAAATTAATATTTATATCAAACTGAAGACATCCAATGTTAATCGTGGAGTATCGTAGCACCCCTCCCTTGTCATTCTATACCGGGTGCGTGCAACTGGAGTGTGGAATCTAGCGTACCGCCTGTCGTTTGCGTGACCGTTCCCAGAGTATATGGCTAACCGGTAAAAGATTGCACTGCATACGAAGTTTGAAGCAGGAAGTTTGCAACAGGAAGTGAACTTGAAGCAGGAAATAACTGGTTATGGACACACATAGGCAATGTCACCGTCGCACGCATAACCGACAGTATCAAATAAAATAACTTCTGCCAAAACTGCGAAACAAATTCAAACCACAAATTCATCGCACTATTTTGGCGCTTGGGCGGATCAATGCACCGCCAAATATACAACGTATGACTGAGATTGGCGTAATTACAGCTATTGATAATACGTATTTACTTTATTAACAAAAAAGTGTATAATACTAAATAATTAGTTTATCTATGCGTGGAAATTATGCATAAATCTACATTACATTCCATTATGTTATTACGTCAATTCCCATATCAATTGGCACAACTCGTAACATACTTGCCATATACCTATCTCGCAGATACTTATATTCACACCAAAATGAGTGTTGCTCAACATGTACATCATCTCGCTGATGCACATATGACGATCTATATTCATTGTCGCTTAATTTACACTGAAAATCAGCCACCATTAAAACCATATGACGAAGTAGCTTGGTTGCAATGTACTGATAGTTCTAGCATTGATATCACCACATCGCTGGCAATATTGCATGGTACACATGCGCGAATGGCGGATTTTTTTCATACATTGTCATATAGTGATTGGGAGCGGGCTGGGAATCATCCAGTCAATGGCTATATCACGTTGCATGACCAATTGCACGCATTAATTGCCCATGGAGAAACTCACCTCAAGCAAATCACCACACAAATTAATGACCTGTCCCTACAATCCGTTATTGACAAGTAATTGCAGGAACAGGTCATCACAGAGGTATTACGGGGTACATCCTGACGTCAAAAGTTTTTGAATACTTGGCGCATCTGATTTCGCGCCGGCTACTGGATTCATGGCAACTTGGGTTATTCGCCAGCCAAGCTGATCAAATGGTTGCACATTCACATGCCGCAACGTATACGTGCCACACATGACTAGTGCCGTGCCATCGGCTTGGGTTGTCACACTCACCGTCGGTACGGTGGCATATGTTGACCCCATCGCACCTTCTTCTTGTACCGTACCCGTCGTCACTACTGCACCTTGTATTGGAGCGAGGCTTTGTACAAAGCCAGCATATGGTAATTGACTATCACTGCCATTGTTAAACCACAGCGTATACGCCATGCCAAATTTCAGCTCATTGATTGCGGCATAGTAGTTGGCGACTAACTGTGCGGCATCGCTATCGTCACTACTCGTAGGCACGGCGACTTCGGCAATGGTGGTATCGGTAATCAGATTGTTTTTGACGGTATATGTGCCTGCAAAATATTGGACTTTTTGATCACCATTGGCTTGATTGACAATCGCGGTAATCGTAACGGGGAGCGTGACCACGTCAACGGCCACGTCTGGGTCACCAATCCGCACGCGCGATTCGACGGTACCCGTAAAGACCGACGTAATTTGTGCCAAAGTTTGACTTGGATTATCCCATAATTTATACGCCGCAGGGTATTGTTGGGCATTGATAGCGGTATAGTAATCAACGATGGTTTGCACCGCGGCCAACGGCGCAGGATTCAACCCCATACCCGGTGCTGGTACCACAGGCGCCACTATCGCCGTCTCCGTGGCGGGAACAGTCGTCGCAGTCGCTGCTACCATCGTTGCCGTCGCTGGTACCACTGAAACAGGAGTCTCAGTCGCTGGCGCTACGACTACCGTTGGCGTTGGGACTAGGGCAGTAGTGGCTCCACAGGCACTCAATACACACAAACTTACCAACACCACTATACGCCAAACACCAAACATACTCATCAAACTTCCTTATCTACTAAAAGGGCATTATTTACATTAGGCAATCGTACATTCAAATGGATAACGAGCGACCCAATGTGCCATTATCATCATACGCTACAACCATACAAAATTTGCAACCAGCGATGCATCCCTACCAAAAAATTCACGTACAATAGCAGTGACTCAATTACACCATAGAAGGAACCCCCATGAGTGATTATGGATTACGCGGACAACGCGCGTTGGTAACCGGTGGCGCCTCTGGGATTGGCCGGGGCATCGTCGAAGCACTCGCCGCCCACGGCGTCGATGTGGTATTGACCTATTTGTCGAGTGATGCGGGCGCCCGTGAGACCGTGGCCGTCGCACAATCACACGGGGTCAAAGCCTATGCCCTGCAAGCCGATTTGACTGACGAAGCCGCCGTCAACCATGTCGTCAGCGAAACGCAACGCTTACTCGGTGGCATCGACATTCTTGTCACCAATGCCGGCGGGATTTTGGGACGCATCGGCACCCTCGATCTCAGCCGCGAGACTTGGGATAACGCCTTTGCGCTCAATGTCACTAGCACATTCCTCTGTTGTAAAGCCGTTATTCCTGGCATGATCGCCCAAGGCAACGGCAACATTGTATTAATGAGTTCACAAGCCGCCTTTGATGGTGGTGGTGTCGGCTCCGCCTACTATGCCGCCACCAAAGGTGCTATTTTGACCTATAGCCGAGGCCTTGCCAAAGAACTCGCCCCCAATCACATTCGCGTCAATTGTGTGGCACCGGGCTTGATTGATACCCGCTTCCATGACATCAACACCCCACCCGACATGCGGGCAGCAGTGCGCGGCCGCATCCCCCTCGGACGCGAAGG
>CANFUF010000181.1 GCA_947450095.1 Roseiflexaceae bacterium | reverse complement strand
TTGGCCAACGATCCGCCGTTGTTGATGGCCGATGAGCCGACAGGCAACCTCGATAGTCGGACGGCCGATGCGATTTTTACCTTGTTTCAAGATTTGGCAGCCCAAGGCAAAACGGTGGTGATGGTCACTCATGATGCCGATTTGGCGCGCCGGGCTGGGCGGGCCGTCACCGTAACCGATGGCCAAATTGTTACCACAGAAAGGAATATTTGATGAACAAGCGCATGGTATTTGTATTGGCTGGGGCAATCTTGGTGGGGTGTAGCAGTAATGCTCCCACCACCGCTCCCACCGCAGTGCCCATCACGGCGGCGCAACGTACGACCGATGTCATCGCTGACGGCAAAGTATTGCCGGTGCGTGATGTCACGTTGAGCTTTACCCAGTCAGGCACATTGGCGAAAATCTTGGTGGCCGAAGGTGACAAAGTTACGGCGGGGCAACCGTTGGTGCAGCTCGACACCCGGGCTTTGGCGTTGCGCCTCGATCAAGCCAAGGTCGGCTTGGCGCGCGCCAAAGCCAAATACGACCAAATCACTGCCGGTGCCCCGCCCGAATCTGTTGCGGTGGCCAAAGCAGGCCTCAGTAAAGCCAAAGCCGCCTCGGCACTAGTACAGACTGGCGTATTGAAATCAGACATCGAGGCGGCCAAAGCGCAACTCGCCGACGCCAACGCTGCCCTAGCGGCGGTGCGTAATCCCAAAGCCACCGACCGCGATATGGCTGAAGCGACGCTCAATCAAGCAACGGCGACGTTGAAACAACAACACGCCGCCTTGTCTGCCGCCAAAACCGCAGCTAAATTGGCAATGGACCAAGCGGTGCAAGCGTTAACCCAAACCCAAATCACCTATGCATCGACCCAAGAAAACTGGCAGTATGTGCAGGATAATCGCCGCGATCCGTTCTTCCATGCCCTCAAACTCAACGACGCCCAGCAACAGCAATACTATGATTTGATGGTCAAGGCTGAGGCCGCCATGCATTCGGCAGAATTACAGGTACAAACCGCCCAAGTGGCCTATGATAATGCCCTGCAAGCCGAATCAAGTGGTGTTTCGATTGCCGAAGCAAAAGTAAGCGATGCCCAAGCCCGCCTCGACCAACTCGAGTACCCTGACGATAGCCGGTTGGCTGCCGCCCAAGCCAAAGTATCACTAGCCGAATCAAATTTGGCACGGCTCCAAGGGGGCGCGCGCACAGCCCAGCTCGACACGGCGGCAGCAGATGTGGCCCAAGCCGAAGCGCAATTGGCTCAGATTGCCGCCCCCGCCCGGGATGTTGATTTGGCGGCAGCCCAAGTCGAAATCGACGCCGCCACGATTGCGGTGGCCCAAGCGCAATACGACCTCGATCAAGCCACCCTGACTGCCCCGTTTGCGGGGGTCGTCGCCACCATGGATTTGACCGTAGGGCAATTGATGAACCCCGCCCTGCCGGCAGTGGTCATCGCCGACACGCAGGTATGGCACGTCGAAACCGAAGACCTGACTGAGTTGCAAGTAGTCAATGTGCAGGTAGGCGACGCGGTATCTGTCAGCTTTGATGCGATTCCTGATTTGACGTTGCCCGGTACCATCCGCAGCATCAATCAGTTTGGCAGCAATCGCCAAGGCGATATCGTCTATACCGTGGTGATTGATTTGGTCAAAAGTGACCCACGCTTGCGCTGGAATATGACCGCCACGATGACGGTGGGAAAGTAGTTCATCTATGTAGGCGCACACAGATGCAACGCTGCCTGACATGAATCTGCTATAATTGAGCAAATTGCGTTGATATTGGTCGTATTTATGCAGCGTGTACACACTCATAATCTGCAATCCAACCCCGTGGTACAGCCATCACTGCACCATGGGTTCGTATTGCTGTGTGTACTCTGGGTGCTGGTGATTGCGCCATGGTGTTGTATTATTCATTGCGCCACCATCGGGCACCCATTGACGGCGTCACAGCATTTTGTTTGTGATGAATTCATCTCGGCTCCAACTGCACCCGTGCAAGCGATTCATACGTTGCCATTGCCGGTGATTTTGAGTGTTGGTGTGTGTTTACTTGTCATAAAAAATTATCTCATCAAAAAAAATCGTGTGGCGCTTAGATTGCCCAACCTGATTGGGATTGTTGCGCCACCACATACGCCGCCACCGCGTGGGGTTCATTGATTCCTTGATTCGAACACAATAAATTGCATTTGGCCTGCCGTGTTTGCGCGGTTGTGTGCCGTCGACTGTATCAATGAATGAAAGGGATGCCCTTATGCGTGCTCGTGTACTTTTGTTTGTGACGGTGTTGGTGTTGGCGGTCGTGCTGATGGCGTGTGGTGGGGCAAGTGCCCCGAGTGCTGCGTCAAGCGAATTGATTCCTGCCACGATTTCGGCGAATGGTGATGCTACGGCTGGGATGACGGTGTTTAGTAATCAAGGATGTCCTACCTGTCACAACGTCACCACCGAACAATTGGTTGGTCCTGGTTTGGCAGCAGTGATGACGGTAGCTGGCCCAGTGCATGCGAATGGCGTCGATTATAGTGGCAAATTGCCAAACGGCAATGCGCGCACCGAAGAAAATGTTGCCGATTGGATTCGTGTGGGTGGTCAAGGAAAAATTGGTGTCATGTCAGCACATGAAGTCAGTGACACCGATATGGCCAACCTGTTGGCATATCTGCGAACATTGAAGCCGTAACAGTTATTGCAACGACAACCCACAGCCTCCCTGATTTGATATGCAAATCAGGGAGGCTGTGGGTTATGTGTCGATTATACGCGGCCGTATTTTTGATTGAGGGCATCTACGGCTGCTTTGGCGTTGCTGAGCGATGCCTTGTGGATATCCATGTAGGCTTTCATCGCATCCATGTAGTGACCAGTTTTGAGCAGATCAATCACCGGTTGATTGATGCGGTCAGGATCTGGCACATACGTCACCCCAAGATGGGCGTACAAGAACGTCAATTGGGCTTCGAGTTGGGCCACTCTACTACGGAGTTGTGCGATTTCGACATCGGCATTCATGATGTTGTTCCTTTCTTGGGCAGGGGTTCCTTACTATTAAACAGTTTACATACAGGTTTTCATGAAAATATGCATATAATAGCGTCCACATTTGCTTCGTCATACAGCAAATGTGGGCGCTAAGCAAATGTTGGGCGCTCAATAGATGCCTAAAAATTGTTATGGCGTGGGTGTGGGTGTGCGTGAGACATTGACATCAGAGTAGAAATTGCCGGCTACGGCAACGCCACCATTGCGCAAGCCGGCAATACTGTTTTGATTGTCCGATGCGACGGAGACGGCGTTAGTGACTGCAGGGGTAAAGTTGGTATAGGCTGGATCACCCCAGGTAATCAATGTACCGTCGGCTTTGACGGCGACTGAGCAATCGCGCCCAGCTGAAATACTGACGATGTCGACGGCAGTTGCAGGGATGTTAATTTCCCGCATGGTGTTGTCTCCCCACCCAACGACTCTGCCGGTATTCAAAAGTGCCAAACTGTGGCGCTTGCCGGCACTGACAGCAACGACACCCGACAGTCCTGGTGGTACGGTGGATTGACCACTCGAAAAGTCACCCCACCCGATGACGGTGCCATCGGCTTTGACGGCCAACGCATGACCATCACCGCCATCGATCGCGATGACATTGGTTGCGCCAGCGGGTATGCTGAGTTGGCCTTTGTCGTTGGCCCCCCATGCCACCACGGAGCCATCGGTTTTGATGGCATACCCGGTGAGTGATCCTGCACCAATGGCTTTTACTCCCGTTTGGGCATTGACGGGAATATTGGTTTGTCCCCAAGTATTTTGTCCCCACGCAAACAAATTGCCATCTGCCCGGAGTATATAGACCGTGGCCATCGAGGCTGCGACATCGATGAATTGCATACCTTTATAGGTATTTGGGATAATGGACTGATTCATCCCTGGTTGATTGGCCCCCCATGAGACAAGGGCCCCGTTTTGTAAGATACCGATGACAAAGAGATTTCCAACTGCCGCTTTGCGCAGATTGAACGACTGTGGTGTGGGGGTATTCGTACGCGTATTGGACGGAGTCATTGTATCGGTTGCGGTTTTTGTACTAGTCAGTGTCTTGGTTGCAGTAGCTGTATTGGTAGCTGTATTGGTAGCTGTATTGGTAGCTGTGGCAGTCTTGGTGGCCGTGCTCGTTCTCGTATTGGTGGCGGTATTGGTGGCAGTGTTCGTTCTGGTACTGGTGGCCGTATTCGTGGCGGTGGCGGTATTCGTCGCAGTCCGCGAGTTCGTCATGGTGGGTGTACTGGTGGCAGTTTTGGTACCCGTCATGGTGGGTGTACTGGTGGCAGTTTTGGTACCCGTCATGGTGGGTGTACTAGTGACGGTTGGGGTGTTCGTTTTGGTGGGTGTACTGGACATGGTTGGGGTGTTCGTTTTGGTGGGTGTACTGGTGACGGTTGGGGTATTTGTTTTGGTTGCCGTGCCTGAGGGTGTATAGGTGGACACTGGGGTGTTTGTCGGTGGGAGGGTGTGGGTTGGTTTGGGAGTGTTTGTCCCAGCTGGGTTGGGAGTGCTAGTCATAACCGCACTACCCACATCTTCAAGTGAACATCCAGCACAGCCAGGTATTACTCCCGGGAAGCCGCCGGCGGCACCTCCTTCGATTGGTGGTGCTGCCCCATCATACGCACTCTGCCCAAATATATACGCATACTTGAATGACACACTACTTCCCGCAGGAATAGATGTGAACTTCTTTACGATACCGATGGTATTATCACCATTGCCGTCATCTACGCCATTATAGTAAGGTAGTGCGTCATTATCCCAATATTGCGAAATACCCGTATTGGTATCGGCACCATTTTCACCGGTGAAATACCCCATGACGGCTTTACTCGAGGTCGTTTCGGAAAAAACAAGATACTTTGACGCGATAGTTGAATACCCACGTGCATTGTTCGTTGC
>CANFUF010000180.1 GCA_947450095.1 Roseiflexaceae bacterium | reverse complement strand
TACGCTATCGCTGACGGCTGTCGAGGATGGTATGATAAAGGCACAACCAGAATCTCATCATAGCGCTACCACTGTCGGTAGCGAGGAGCAATGCGCCATGACGACGCTACGTGTCGAGCCGTTGACGATGCCCGGGGTGGAATTAGGTGCCGAAAACCCCCTGCCGCGCTTTCGGGAGCGCAATCCGCACCGCCATGTGCGGATGGATGCCGCCATGCCCGAAGTCAAAAAAACTTTGCTGGGCGCGGAATGTGGCAATCGCGTGTTGCCCTACCGCATGCAAGACAATTACACCCGCCAGCGCACCCCCATCAGCTATGACACGGTGGTACTCGAAAACGATATCCTCAAAGCGACCTTTATGCCGTGCTTGGGGGGACGCTTGTGGTCGCTGTTCCATAAGCCGTCGCAACGCGAATTGTTGAACCGCAATCCGGTCTTTCAGCCGGCTAATTTGGCCAACCGCAACGCTTGGTTTTCGGGGGGGATCGAGTGGAACGTCAGCCAATACGGGCATACCTTTGGCACCTGTGCCCCCGTCTACGCCGCCGCCATCACCGGCGCCGATGGCGAGCCTGGCCTGCGGCTGTACGAGTACGAGCGCTGTAAAAACTTGTTTTGGCAAATTGATTTCTACTTGCCCCCCGGCTCGCCGTGGCTGATTGCCCATACCCGCGTGGCCAACCCCAACGACAACGATACCTCGATGTATTGGTGGACCAATACCGCCGTCGACGAAAGTCCCACCGTGCGGGTGTTGGCGCCGACGCGCAAGATTATTTATACCGACGTGACGGGCAAGCATTTCGATTTCGGCTATGGCGAGATGCCCATTTTGGCGACCTTTGACAACAAAGACGCCTCGTATTCGTTGCATTCGGGTTCGGCCAATGAATATTTCTTCCAACAAGATACTGCCGACATGCCCTGGGAAGCGGCGCTCGATCACGACGGTAGTGGCTTCATCGAGGCCTCGACGCCCTTTTTGCGCTACCGCAAAATGTTTTGTTGGGGTAGTCATCAAGGAGGCCGCCATTGGCAAGAATTCCTCGCACCCGGTGGCAAACCCTACCTCGAAATCCAAGCGGGCATTGCGCCAACGCAACTCCACGGCCTGAATATGCCGGCGCGGGCCGATTGGCATTGGACCCAGATTTTTGGCATGTTCCAAGGTGATGCGACGGCCGTGCATTCACCCGATTGGGATGTGGCTTGGCAGAGCGTCGATCATGCCCTCAAAGCCCAGCTGAGCCCGGCGCAATTGCAGGCCATCGATGCGCTGTACACCCAGCGCGCCGACCTGCCTGCCACGCACATTGTACAGGCGGGGTCGGGCTGGGGTGCAGTCGAATTGGCGCGCCGCCAGGTGCAGACGGCCCCGGCTGTGCCGGCGTCGTTTGTCTTCCCGGCCACCACGATGGGCGTCGAGCAGACCAAATGGCTGACGCTGTTGACCGACGGCCATTTGCCGAGCCAGGCGCCTACGGCGTTGCCGGGGGAATGGATGGTGCAACCGGAGTGGCAGACGCTGCTCGAACAGAGCGCCCAGACGGCCAATGACTGGTATGCCTTGTTGCACGTGGGCGTGATGCGCCTAGAGCATTTCGATGCGGTGGGAGCCGCGGCGGCCTGGCAGGCCTCGTTGGCGTTGCAACCTTCGGCATGGGCCTGGCGCAATTTGGCGGTGCTGGCACGCTGGAATGGCGATGTGGGCGAGGCCCAGCGCTGTATGCACGAGGCCTGGCAATTGAGCCCCGATACGATGGAAATCGCCCAGGAATATATGGAATTGTTGTGTGCGGCCAATTTGTTTGGCGAGGCCCAGGTGGTGTACCAGGCGTTGCCGGCGGTGGTGCAACAAAACGACCGCATCCAGATTTTGTGGGGGCGGATTGCCTTGGAACTCGGTGATTTGGCGACGGTCGAGCAATTGATGCACCACGAATATGCGGTGGTGCGCGAAGGTGAAACCGAGCTGAGCGACATCTGGTTTGGTATGTGGTATCGCCGGCTGGCCGCAGAGCGTGGTACGCCGTTGAGCGATGCCGAAAAAGCCGAGGTGCGCAAAAATTATCCCCCACCGGCCCATATCGACTTCCGGAGCATCACCAAATAATGCGAGGCATGCCTCGCATGTGCGTTGCCACGCCCCACACCACGATATCCTCACCGTAATATCATCAGTGACTCATCATGATACGGTACAACAGAGATGTTCAATAAAAACATTCTTGAGGAGTCGTCATCATGAAGCGTGCTGTGATTCGTACGGTGGTGGTTGCGTTGGGGTTAGCGGTGGTATTGGCGAGTTGTGGGAGTAGTGCGGATGGCAGCGGCAGTGGCGATATTTTTTCGTCAATCCGCCGGAGCGCATACCGGACGTTCTATCAAGCGGAGCGGAGTGTGGGGTTACGCCCGGCCCGTCAGTTCCAAGGTGGCCAGGGACAGGGTGGTCAAGGCGTCCAAGGTCAAAACGGCACTGGGCGGCAACGCATTCGTCCCACGCCACAGCAAACTACCCAACCATAATGAGTGCTGTGCTGTTACCGGTTTGCAATACGTGGCGCAACAGCGTATACTGAAAGACGTATTGTTGACTTGTAATTTCCGGGAGGGGGGTGACCTACGCGCATGAAAATCGAACGCCGTGATGGTGAGAGCATTGAACAACTGCTTCGCCGCTTTAACAAGGTTGTCGTTGCCGAGCGCATCACCAAGACCTACCGCGAAAAGATGGCATTTGTCTCGAAGAGCGAACAACGCAAAGAGAAAGTTCGCCGTGCTGAACGCAATCGTCGTAAGAAGATGGCACAGACCGGTCACTAGCATCTGTTTTTTGCATATTCAAGCCGTTCCGGTCGTTACCGGAGCGGCTTTGGTATGTTTATTCTACAATACGTTTATTGAGTGACAGATAGGGAATGGATCTACTATGTTTGACCGCCTCAAGACCGTTGTAACTCGTTACGACGAATTAACCCAGCAATTGGCCGACCAAGCCGTGCTTGGCGATATCACGCGCTTGCAACAAATTGCCCGTGAGCAACGCGAGCTTGAGTTGGTTGTGACGTCGTACCAACGCTATGCCCGCATCGAACAACAACTCATCGACGCCCAAACCATGTTTAACGAAAACGCCGATGACGCCGATTTGCGCGCCATGGCCCAAGAAGAACTCACCACCCTCAATGCCCAGCGGGAGGAACTCGAACAATCTCTCAAACTACTGTTGCTTCCCCGTGACCCCAACGACGAGCGCAGTGTGATTATGGAATTGCGTCAAGGCGAAGGTGGCGACGAGTCAGCCCTGTTTGCGGCCGACCTCTACCGCATGTACTTGCGCTATGCCGAGCGGGTAGGCTGGAAGGTTGAATTGCTCAATTCCAGCGAAAACGGTATCGGTGGCTACAAAGAAGTCTCGCTCGAAATTCATGGTGACGGCGCCTATAGCCGCCTCAAATACGAAGGGGGCGTCCATCGCGTACAACGCGTGCCGGCCACCGAAGCCCGTGGCCGTATCCACACCTCCACCGCCACCGTGGCTGTGTTGCCCAAACTCGATGATGATGGCGCAGTTGATATCAAACAAGAAGACCTGCGCATCGACGTCTTTCGTTCGGGTGGGCATGGTGGCCAAGGGGTCAACACCACCGACTCGGCCGTGCGGATTGTCTACAAAGGGGGCACGCCCGACGAAATGGTGGTGACCTGTCAAGATGGCCGTTCGCAGCTCAAAAACAAAGACAAAGCCATGAGTGTGTTGCGCGCCCGCTTGTTTGCCATCCAAGAAGCCAAACGCGCCAAGGCCTTGGGTGAATCGCGGCTGGCCCAAGTGGGCACGGGCGAACGCGCCGAAAAAATCCGCACCTACAACTTCCCCCAAGATCGTATCACCGACCACCGCGTGGGCCAGAGTTTTTCGAACTTGCCCGCCGTGCTCGATGGTGATATCGAACGGATGATTGATGCCTTGACGGTGTACGACAACTCCGAACGCTTGCGCGCCGTCGGTGTCGACGCCTAATCCAAAGGGGCGCTGATGAGCAATTTGCATTCGCGGATGTTGCTCAGGCAACGCCTGCGCCAACTGATTTTGATGCGCGAAACCGGCCCCAAGCGCCCCGCCTGGCATCTGCAACGGGCCCGCTTGATTTGGGGATTGCACGACGCCCTTGCGGCTCTTGATGGAGGAGAAACGCCCATGTTTCCGCAAACACTCATTGATTACCTGACGCCCCAACTCCCCACCTACATCGAGCAACTGCGTCAGCTCTGCGCCATCGAATGCCCCAGCGAATCCAAACCGGGCGTCGACGAGGCCGGTGATTGGGTGGCCCGTTGGGCCCGCCAACGGGGCTGGGAACTCAAGCGCTGGAAGGATGAAAGCGCCGGCGATACCATTGCCTTTACGATCCGTGGTCGCAGTGGTCCGCGCATCCTGCTCGCAGCCCACCTCGATACCGTCTATCCTGTGGGGATCGCCGCCCAACGCCCGTTGCGCATCGAGGGCGATACCTTGTTTGCGCCCGGGTCGTGTGACAACAAAAGTGGTTTGTTGTCGGCCTTGTATGCCATGGCAGCCCTCGAAGAATGTGGTGGCCTCGGCAATATCGGGGCGATTACCTTGCTGTGTGGTGGCGACGAAGAAACCGATATGCGCGTGTCGCGTCTGGCCTTTGCCGAACTCGCCCCGCAACACGACGTGGCCTTGGTGCTCGAAGCCGGCCGCGAAAACGGCGATATCGTCAGCGCCCGCAAAGGTGGTGGCTTGTTTGGCTTCGAGGTGCAGGGCAAAGCGGCTCACGCCGGTGTCGAACCGCACAAAGGAGCCAACGCTATTGTGCAACTCGCTCACCAAAGCGTGGCGCTCCATGCGCTCAACGGCCTGCGCCCAGGCGTGACGGTCAATGTGGGCGTGGTCAGTGGGGGCACGGTGTCCAACACGGTGCCAGATTATGCCAGCGCCAAAATCGATGTGCGGATTGTCGATCC
>CANFUF010000179.1 GCA_947450095.1 Roseiflexaceae bacterium | reverse complement strand
GTGGACTTGACAAAAGGAGCGAAACAGTGCGAATATATCCATGGCTTTTCCTTATTTTTTGATAGTGAGATACCAAAACTATACAGGAAAAGCCATTTTTATGCCACGTTCAATTGGCGTAGGTATTGAACAATGTATAGATATTTTATTTGATAGGAGTGGTTTACGGCGGAGTTGCGGTGGCTTGTGGTGGCATATAGACCGTCGGTGTGCGTGTAATATGGGCATTAAATTGTGCCAAACCATAGATCCATAATTGACCGTTGCGTAACGTGATAGCGCTATTTGTATAGGCTGCGCTAATCGTAATTACATCATATGGATTACTCGCAATCGAGTAGCGTTTGTAGGTGTTATCGCCCCAGCCAAAAACTTTGCCAGAATTGGTGAGTGCTAATGAATAGTTAAGTCCTGCAGAAATTGCCACAATGTTGTGCAATGTGTTGTTCGGGATGGTGATTTGGTTGTAGCGATTATTACCCCAACCAACAATAGTTCCGTCATCTTTGAGTGCAAGTGCGTGGTCTTCGCCCACACTAATCGCAATCACATTGGTCAAATTCGGTGGTATTGACATTAGTGCAAATAGACTTCCTCCCCACCCCGAAATCGTTCCATCTGATTTGAGTGCAAGTGAATAATCACCACCTGCGGAAATCGCTACGACATTGGTGAGGCCATCGGGAACCTTGGTTTGGTGATAGTGATTTCGTCCCCAAGCAATCACGCTTCCGTCTGTTTTGAGTGCGATGATATGAGACGTACCGGCATCAATAGCAATGACATCATGCAGTGCTTCATCAGGTACAGTGAGTAAATTGTATTGTGGTGCGCCCCAAACGTGTACACAATGATATTGGTCGAGTGCTACGACAAAATTAGGACCTGCGGAAATATCAATAAATGATTGATTATAAAGATTACTTGGGATAATTGATTTCCCATTAGTGGTATTTCCCCACGCAATTAGTGTTCCATCGACTTTGAGCCCTACGCCAAAGGAATCACCCATGACCACTTTTTTGATAACAAATGGCTGTAGTGTCGGTGTGATGGAGGGTGTGAGTGTCATCGACGGCGTAAACGTATAGGTTTTTGTCAACGTATAGGTTTTGGTGCGGGTATAGGTTTTCGTTAGGGTATAGGTGCGGGTATTAGTATAGGTGCGGGTATTTGATGGTGTCATAGACGAAGTCATAGTTGGGGTATTTGATCGCGTTAATGATGCGGTCATGGTGGGAGTATTTGATGGTGTTAATGATGCAGTCAGCGATGCAGTCAGCGATGGCGTGTCTGTTGTAGTCGGCGTATCAGTGTATATGGGGACTGTTGCACTCAGTATAATTGTTGCGGTGTTACTTGGGGTATATGTTGCAGTGAGGATTGGACTATGTGTAACTGTGGGCGTACTACTGATGAGTACCCCACTCGTGGGTGTTTCGGTAACATAACGCAACCCTTGGCCCGCGGCAGTGGTGGCAGCGATGGCGTCGAAGCTTGAGCCGTAGGGAATGACCATGGCAGTGTTGGTGGCGGTTGGGGTCCGGGTGGGTGTCCCACTCGGTCCGGCTAGTGTGGGTGTTTCAGTGATATAACGCATCCCTTGGCCGGCAGCAGTAGTCGCAGCGACGGGGTCGAAGTTTGAGCCGTAGGGAATGACCATGGCAGTGTTGGTGGCGGTTGGGGTCCGGGTGGGTGTCCCACTCGGTCCGGCTAGTGTGGGCGTTTCAGTGATAAAACGTAATCCCTGACCGGCAGCGGTTGTGGCAGCGACTGAATCAATATTTGAACCGTATGGAATAACGGCAGCCGTATTGGTTGCGGTGGGGGTACGAGTTGCCGTTGCTGTCGTTGAGGCAGTTCCAATAGGGATAGATGTGGCAGTGATGAAATAAAGTCCATTTGTGGCTGCTGCTGTTGCCATAATTGGATCAATACTGCTTCCATAGGGCACAATAACGGCAGTGTTGGTTGGTGCAATCGTTATCGTTGCTGTTTGGGTATGTGTAGGTGATGGCGATGGCGATGGCGTCATTGTCATAAACCGAATACCGTTGTTTGCTGCAGATGTTGCCACAATCGGATCAATGTTACTGCCATACGGTACGATTAATGCGGTGTTTGTGATGGTAATTGCCAATACGGTCGGTGTGTTGGTCTTGGTCGGTGTATTGGTCTTGGTCGGCGTGTTGGTCGCGGTGGGGGCGAGATTGGTGATGGAGTAGATGACCCCGTCATCTTTGAATGAACCATCACAGGTTGGGTCGGCAAACTTCCAATTGGTGCTGGCACCTTCGTCGCCTTCGGGCAGCAAGACGAAATGCACCCACTCTGTTGATTCAGCGACTTGGTCATAAATGTAGTTGACGGGGATGGTGAGTCCGCCACTATTGAGGCTTGGATTGATTCCGCCATCATAATCACCGGCAGGTACAGTAATCAACCAAAGGTCACTGCCACTGACATGTGAGACACTACCGTTCCCAAATGCCGACGTTGGGGTACCGAGAGTGAAATCACTATCAGAAACGGCGGTACCGGTGGCATTACGGATGGCAATGATAGTATTGGCACCGACACGACCATTGATGCGGATATTGAGTGATGTTGGTGCGCTACCTTCACTGGCACTTTGATCACGACTTGATCCCATGTCAATGTAGGGGTCTAAGCCTAACGAGACTGAGTCGAGGGCATTCCCTGCAGCTGCACTCGTACCTGAAATTGATACAAAACCAATGTTAAATACCCCATTCCATCCGGTACTTGGGAGGGTGTGACTACCAGAATAAATTCCCCATTTATTGGTCGAAATACTGGCAGGGTTTGCACTGGTACCGGTATATGCTGTTTGGGCTACACCGGTCACAATTCCTGATGACTGAGTTGATGATACGCGCAAAATCTGCCGGGCATAACTATTGGCACTGACTGACCCGGCATCAAGACCGCTGGGAATTCCCAAGCGAAATTCGGCGACATCAGTGCGATTGCCGATGGGGCGATGCGCAAACGAAAAATTAAACGTATCACCACTCGCCAAACAGAGTGACTGGTAGAGCATGCCGGCATTGTAGGCGTTTAATTCGGCATAGGTGTTGCCATCATTGGGGGTATAGCCATATAACGCAGCTCCTTGTAATTCAATGACACGTGCCGAGGTGCCTGAATTGGTGCCGTTACAGACACCCTGATTCACTGGTTGCGTGGTTTTCCAGCCAAACACATTGTTCATATCAATCAAATGATAGGATGATGGCGGGTTGCTACAGCCAGTATATTGTTCAAAAGAGGTATTGGCCATAATCCGCACTCCCCCATTTGCCGTGTTAATGGTGGGATTATTGGTAGTGGGGATGATGCCCGGTGCAAACGTCCGTGAGGGGGTGCGTGACGCCGTGTACGTCATCGATGGCGTATAGGTTGTGGTGGGGGTATTAGTTACCGTAGCAGTATCGGTGCGCGTCGGAGTATCGGTATTGGTAGGTGTGGCTGTGCGTGTCGGTGTGGAGGTAATTGTAGGCGTGTTCGTAATCGTGGGCGTGGGCGTGGCAGTGGGATCAAGATTGGTGATGGAATAGACGACGCCGTCGCGCTTATAAGAGCCATCACAGGTGGGGTCACCGGCAATCCAGTTTGTTGAGGAATTATCGAGCCCGGGGTCACTGAGATTGAACCAGGTCCATTCGGTGGATTCGGCGGTTTGGTCGTAAATGTAATTCACGGGAATGGTCAATCCACCTTGGTTGTTACTGGCAATCATGCCGCCATCGTAATAACCGGTAGGGACGGTAATCAACCAGATATTGCTTCCCGACGTATGCGAGACACTTGCGGTGCCATTTGCGCCTGCAGAAATGGTGCCGAGGGTGAAGTCGGCATCGGGCGTGGCGGTGCCATTGACGAGGGTTAGAGCGAGGGTGGTGGTCGCCGACACTTTGCCGTTGATACGGATATTGAGCGAAGTGGGTGCACTGCCCTCACTGGCACTGCGGTCGCGACTGGTACCCATGTCAATAATCGGTTTGAAGCTGACGTTGATGTTGTCGAGGAAGTTTTCAGATGAACTAGCGGGCTGAATGCCATAAAAGCCGAGATTGCGGATACCGCCGAAATCAGTGGGGATGGTATGAGTACCATAAAAGCGCACCCAGTTTTTGTTGGGGGCTGGTTTGACTTCATAGCCGGTGTTAATCGTATCGGTGCCGGCAGTAATGCTGGCGGTGGCGGTGCTGCCACTGGCGCCGACGGTATTGATGCCTTGGGCCACGACCCGACTATAGGAGTCTGCTGCGAGCGAGCCGGCATCTAACCCGGAGGGAATCCCAAAGCGGAATTGGATTTCGTTGGTGGTATTCCAATTACGGGTATGGTGATAAAACTCGAAATCAAAGGTTTCGCCGCCAATCATACACATGGGTTGATAGGCCATCGAGCGGGTATTGGCATTCAATTCGATGTAGTAGGTGCCATCGGGTGGGGTGGCAGAGGAATCCATGGTAAAGAGGCTGGGTCCCCACAATTCAAAGATGCGACAACCACTTACTGTGGGGTGCGAGGTATACCACCCAGGCAGTTGAGATTCACAGGGGTTGGTGATTTTGGTGCCGATTTCAAACGAGGGATTGGCAATGATACGCACGGCCCCAAGGGCGGTGTTGATGGTAGGGTTGTCGGTGGTGGGGATGATTCCCGGCACTAACGTGCGCGAAGGGGTGCGTGACGGAGTGGGCGTAATCGTCGGTGTATTGGTTGCGGTTGGCGTGATCGTTACCGTAGCAGTATCGGTGCGGGTTGGGGTGGCGGTATTGGTGGGGGTCGCGGTGCGTGTCGGTGTGGAGGTAATTGTAGGTGTGTTCGTAATCGTGGGCGTGGTGGTGGCAGTGGGGTCGAGGTTGGTTATTGAGTAGACGACGCCGTCGCGCTTATAAGAGCCATCACAGGTGGGGTCACCGGCAATCCAGTTTGTTGAGGAATTATCGAGCCCGGGGTCACTGAGATTGAACCAGGTCCATTCGGTGGATTCGGCGGTTTGG
>CANFUF010000178.1 GCA_947450095.1 Roseiflexaceae bacterium | reverse complement strand
TCGGGCAAGAGATACGACTCGGTTTCGATGACTAGTTTGGTGGTGGTCGGTTGGGTGCGATCAAGGATGGATTGTATGGTGCTGACTGTTTCATAAAAACTCTTTTCGGACATGTTGAGCGGATTGGCATTACCCCAATCGCCGGTTTCGACCGAGCCACCATGCATGACACAGCAGCGTACCCCCATTTCGTCGGCGTATTCAAGCCGGCGACAGATTTCGTCAATGTTTTTTTGGCGTAATACAGGATTGGTATCGAGGATGTTAATACAATAGGCGCCAAATTCGGCCAGCACGATATCGGCCTCGGCAAAGGCCTGCTTGTATGCGCTACGTTGGGTTTTGTCTGCGATATACCTGCAGTAGGCGGCCCCAAAACCCAGTTGTTGGTGCAAGGCCACTTCTGCGGCGATGGTAGTGAATGGTTGAAAAATTGGTCCACCGAGTCTCATTGGTCGACTCCTTCCCATGGCAAAATCATCACCTTGCCACATTCCTGCGACGCACAGGTTGCGAGTGCTTGTTGGATTTCGTTCATTGGGTACACATGTGTGATGAGCTGTTCGGCAACTGGCGAATCACGAATGACCTGCATCAATTTGTGTGCCCCGTTTAAATTGTAATGCCACTGCCCCATTAGACTAATCCCTTTGCGGATAAAGTCATTGCTGGCTTGGATGGCCAAATCATTGCCACATTCGCCGACTAGCGAGATTTTGCCTCGCCGGCGCACCATATCGATACACAGCCGTTGAGCAACCACGTTGCCCGATGTTTCGAGGCAGGCGTCGACGCCGCGCATATCGGTGTATGCCATGATTTTGGTGCGGATGTCGGGATCGTGGGGTGACAACACGAGGTCTGCGCCCAATTCGCGGGCTTTTTGTTGGCGGTAGGGGACTTGCTCGACGAGGATGGTGCGCGCCCCGCGGAATTTGGCGTTGATGACACCGCCGAGCCCGACCGCACCGCCGCCGGTAATCAATACGGTGTCGGTGGCTGAGACATTCATGTTTTCGAGTGCCCCAAAGGTGGGTCCCAAGCCACAGCAGGCCAGGGCGGCCCGGGTATAAGAGATGTCGTCGGGGATGGGGACGAGTAGCCAATCTTGTTTGAGGAGGTATTGCACATGGGTATCGCCACCATAGGCTACACCGGTAAATTCAGCCGGGTCGTGCATATGTTGACAATGGATGTATTCGCCCGAGATGCAGAGTGTGCATTTGCCACAGGGTGCACCGGCCATTACCACGACGCGATCGCCGACGTTGACTTTGCCGGGTTGGGCCACCATGACGACTTCGCCGGCGGCTTCATGCCCGTAGTATTCGCTACCATTGAGCCAATTTTTGTACTCGGTGCAGAGTGGGATGGCATGGACTTTGACCAATACCCAGTCTTGGATAGGTTGGGGGATGGGCACATCCAGTAGGGTGGTTTGCTTGACGCCGGTGATGGCGATGCGCTTCATGGTGGGGGACATACATCACTCCTTGGGATTGTAGGGGGTGATGTATTATAGCGCGATTGGGGTGGAAGGAGAGGACTGGTGGTGCGAGGATATGCCTCGCACCGTGATTGCCTTCGCTTAGATGTAGTTATACAGGAGTTGTGTTAATGTGTTCCAAAAATTGTATGTTGGATGAACATATCGAATAATTTTGCGATGTCGGATTCGGTAATGTGATCATGATCAGGTATGCTTCCAATCCCATATATGGTGATGTATTGGTTGCATTGGATAATTAATTGACGAGTGTTACTTGACAATAAGCCGTTTCCTGGTTCATACCATTGTTGGCGTTGACATCCTGCGACTTGATAGCTGTCAACCAATTGATAGTTATATTGTGTTTTTTCGTATTGAGTAAGTGCATCTAGTCCTTGAGTCGCGCTAGCAGTATCGCGATATTCAAACATATTGATGTTGATTATGAAAGGAGAAGTAAATCCATTTTTTATGTATGACTGCCCAACATAGAGGATTTGTAATCTGTCTGCTGTAGTCCTATTATTTTTGCTGTTAGCTGGGTCGATTGTTGCTGCTTCTGCACCAGGAATTTGATTGGCTACTTCGTGCCAAATGTGCCATTCAGTTTGTGACAATTCACTGGCTTTGCTGAATCCTAATTCTTCTATTTTGCTACTTGAGATTAATGCATTGGTGAGTGGTGTTAATCGTGATGGAGATTGTGCTACGGGGGTAGCTGTTTGTGTGTTTTGATTTATTTCATTGCCAAGTAATCCAAGTAACACATCGTATGGCGCTGTGTTTTCTGGGTGGATTTCAAATCGCGCTCGTTCAAACCATTGAATTTGATAGGTTTTGCCATCACTGAGTGTTTCGTTAACAAGTCCCGATAAAGGGAGCCCAAATAATCCGAGGCTCTCGGCATAACTGATGGTATTGTTTTTGTCGAGTTTAAGTCCGTGACTTTGCCACATTTTGAGAATGGATCCACAAACGCTATGATTTGTTTCGGCAAAAAACTGACAATTACTCGTTTGATTATCTTTGGCAAAGGCATACCAATCACGTCCTTGTTGAAGGAGTCGATCCGCACCAAGGCGCCCAAGCAGGACATCATATGGTTTAGCGTTTTCTGGATGAAGTTCAAGGCGATTGCGCTCGAATTTTTGTGCAGTTATTGATTTGCCATCGATTGTTACTGATTCTTGTGGTCCGATAGGGAATCCAAATACGGGCAATCCCCCGTTTTCTTCCCAATATTCACGGATACGTCCGTCAATACAAAAACCAGTTTCTGTGAAGCAGCGGTTAGTTGCGTGGGCAACTGATGTCGGTGACATGATATAAATCAATGCCATGAGGATGAAATACCCCAATTTGTACTGTAGTTTTTGTCGTAGCACAGATTACCTCGCTTCTGTTATTATTGATTAAGTATCTATAGCACCAATATAACAAGTGAAGTGCATTATTTAATTGTTATTATTGACAATTTGCCACGCGCTTTTACTATCTCATTATTGTGGGCCATACTCATATTGGAATGGTTCATTTTGTGAGAGATTAAAAACAATACATTGTATTACGACATATCAATCTCGAACTGAATGGTATAGCTACTACGATAGTTTTTTAAAGCGTTGGGTACAACGATCGCGAACTTATCGTTATCCTGTTACAACATGTAGTTATTGGTAGCTTTTAATTAGCGATAAATTTGTGATTGGTTTAGTTCATAGATACGGTGTAACTCCTTCGCAGGAATTACACCGTATTTTGTTGTAGCGGGATATTAAGTTGATATGCGTTTAGCGCGCTGTCCCCACCGCTTTTTCATAGCACAGACTAACCCCATCATCATGATAGGGGCCAAAGGCCGGAATCAACCGAAACCCGAATGATTCATAGCGGGCATTGGCTTCGGGCTGGTGGATGCCAGTCTCGAGGCGCAACAACGGGATGCCCCGCTGGTGCGCCACGGTCTGTACGTGGGTCAACAACCGCACACCAAGCTTTTGACGGCGAAACTCGGGGCGGATGTACATGCGTTTGATCTCGGCATATTCGGGTAGGCACATCAGCCCGATACACCCCGCCGCCACACCATCGATCCGCAACACAAAAAAATCAACACCGGCAGCAATCAACTGCTCCACACTAAAGCCGTGCCGGTGTTCAGGGGCATAAAACGACTCGAGGTATGTTTGCAGTTCGGTGATGAGCACCATGGCATCAGCACTGTCGGGACGCTCCGGATTGATTATTATTTCCATAATATGACACCACTTGATACAAAAAGAATCCTAGCTACTACCAGCGTATACGGAGCGACATATCCCACTACTAGGCACGATTAAAGCGCACGGTGGCGAGTTGGAGGCGCTCAAGTACCGCATCGGAGATGTCGGTAAAGCGGAAACGCCAGCCCCAATTACCACCCAACCGCCCAGGATAATTCATGCGCGCTTCGGTGGGCAAGCTGAGCAAATCTTGTAATGGCACAATCGCCGTGTTGGCCACCGAGCTCCACGCCAAGCGCAACAAATCCCAGGCCGGCTCGACGTTTTCAGGCGTGACACCGGCATAATAGCGCATGTACTCTTGTTCGTGGCCAGGGGCGCTGTGGTACCAGCCCACGGTGGTGTCGTTGTCGTGCGTGCCGGTATAGACCACACAATTGGGGTGGTAGTTGTGGGGCAAAAACGGCTCTTTGGGGTCGCCGTGGAAGCCAAACTGCAGTACTTTCATGCCGGGTAAGTTGTAGCGATCTCGCAATGTCATCACGTCGGGAGTAATCAGCCCCAAATCTTCGGCGATGATGGGCAGTGGTCCCAAGGCCCGTTGCAAGGCGTCAAACAAATCACTGCCAGGACCAGTCACCCACTGGCCGATACGGGCGGTAGGTTCGCTAGCAGGCACTTCCCAGTAAGCGGCAAAGCCCCGGAAGTGGTCGAGGCGCACGAGGTCATACAAGGCCGCATTGGCTTTAATCCGGGCAATCCACCAGCTGTAGTTTTGGGTTTTGTGCGCTTCCCAACGGTAGAGCGGGTTGCCCCAGCGCTGACCATCTTCGCTAAAGTAGTCGGGTGGTACACCGGCGACTACAGTGGGGAGACCAGCCTCATCCAAATAAAAGAGCTCGGGTGCGCTCCAGACGTCTGCACTATCGTAGGCCACAAAAATAGGCGCATCGCCGATAATAGTGACTCCACGGCTATTGGCATAGCTCCGCAAGGCCCGCCACTGTTTAAAAAAGAGCCACTGACAATAGGCGTGAAACGACACTTCCACCTGTAATTCACGGCTTGCTTCGGCTAACGCCGTTGCTTCGCGGGTGGCGAGGGGCGCCGGCCAACTGCTCCAGACCACGCCGCCGTTGCGCTCTTTGAGGGCCATAAATAGGGCGAAATTACCAAGCCAGGCTGATTCGGCTACACAAAATGCGGCGAAATCATTGTGGGCTGCGGCTGGGGCGTTGCGGAAGCGGGCAAAAGAGCGCCGGAGTAGCGTCGTTTTGCTGGGGATGACAGCGCCGTAGTCGATGAGCGAGTCGCTGTGATGCGGGTAATCGGTGATGTCGTCGGGGTGCAACAACCCTTCACCTAGCAACAAATCAGGGCTGATTAGCAACGGGTTGCCGGCAAATGCCGAAAAGCATTGGTAGGGCGAATCACCATACCCTGTCGGTCCGAGCGGCAATACCTG
>CANFUF010000177.1 GCA_947450095.1 Roseiflexaceae bacterium | reverse complement strand
GTGGGCGACACACGCGTCAAACTGCATGTCCGACAATATCAATAGGTAGCGAGGCATCTGTTGCGCGGGTACGTGATGCTCCTGCGCCACTCGCAAGATCTCACGCATGGCAGCATGCAGATTCGTGTTCATTTCCCAATCACTCTTGACCATCTGGTCTAACTTTTGCACGACATTGCCCTGCAAATGCAACAATTGGGGTGTACCCGAAAAGGTCACAAAGGTATCGCGAAATGCACCGTGGTTTTTGTCGGCAAGGTATAACCCAAGCGACACGGCCACATCAAGGGCACGCAAACCACCCGCACACGGTGCTGTCATTGACCACGACACATCGACGAGCGGCAAGATACGGGCATCACCTACATAATTGGGCAAGGCATTCCATTGTGCCACCACAAAGTCATGCTCGACGGCATCATACGCGATGTCCGCGCCTATCAACCCCTTCAAGACGTCGTAGGGATAGACCGCACCGGCATTCACCTGCGCTTGGCCTTTTTTAGCCAAAGCCACATAATCGGCATACAGTGGGGTATGGCGATTAAACGCGCGTTTGTAGCGCGCCGCCGCCAGCGAAGGCACCTTGGCAAATTCGATGCTATCCCACCGCTGGGCACACATCTTGGTTTCGACCACGGTGGTCAATTCGACCAACAATTTGCGATAGCGCTTGGGACTCAAACCCAAGAAATTGCGTAACTTGACCGCCATTTCGCCTTGGCGTGGCATCCATTTGGCGCACAAACCGTTTTTAGCGGCTAACGCCTCACCAATCATGGCAAACGCCATCGCTTGGAGTGGGCCTTCGACCACTAACAAATCATCCCAGCGCCCGATTTCGGGGATTTTGGTGATGACGGCCCGGGCTGCGAGGGGATCGTGCACCACAAGGTACTGCACGATATCGCGAAAAATCTGGCGCTCGCCGGCCCCACCCCGCACGTCACGAGCCCACAACGCCACCCGCAACGCCCATTCGCGGTGCACCACGAGCGCTGCCACAAATATTGGGATGATGTTTTGACCACGGGCGGCACCGATTTGATAAAACAAATCGAGCACGGGGTGACCAGACGTGGCATGCGCCCGCATGCCATTGGTGGTGCGAGTAGGGCGATGCACTACCGCCGAAGCGAATGTAGTCATTGGTTTGCTCCTTTTTGTACCGTGATGGATGGCAGGCATCATCACATATTGATGCTGATTGTGGTTTTGCCTAACAGCAACCTACAATCATGTAAACAAAATAGTCATTTTTTGGTAAACCTTGCCATATGAAAATATGTCTATTCGTAGACAAAAATCACCCATATGATGGCAGGTTACTGGTCACGACTGCACCGTCGGTGCGCCAATTGTGGCTGGTATCGCTGACCCAAAACCGCCCATCATATGGGCTATGAAGTTGTCCTACAGGTTACGGTTTGCAAGTGGAATTAAATATTATGCAATGTGCTGAACGTAACCTAAAAAGTGACCACAACCACAACATATCGCGCAAACGCAAGGGTTTCCAGGTTAAGGAGGAGCTCTTCACGTAGTCACATCTACTCGTGCGCAAACACCAATAGATGCACCCCACGCGGAAATCCATTTACTTGTCCATGGGAAAGGGGTTTGGGCATGTTCCATGTCACTGACACCACAAGTATGCGGCATCACTCGCAATTTAATCATTATTGAATTTGCGGAACTTAACCTCATTGCGACACACCTTGCGTCATCGAGGCAGGGGATGTGCCCCTGCAGCGCGTTGTGCGGTCACCAGACTGCTCGCGGGTTTATGTACTTGTAAAGGTACTTGGCTTGCGCCACGATTGCTCCCACTCTCGCACAGCGAAAGGGCTCACCCCTGTGCATTGGCACAACCTCGTGCCGGTGACTCATGCGTATGCCGGTAACCGTCAGGCACCGCAAACGCCCGCATCAGCAGGGTGCTGACGAAGCCAACAGGCGAACACTATAGCAGCGAATCCTCGGAGAACAGACCAACACGAATGTTTTTAATAGCAGATTTACCAAACTACAACCGATAACTTGCATAAGTATATAAAGTGTACGTAAGTTTGTCAAGAGTAATTTTTATGAGTTTTTTATGAGAATCAAAATAGCGCTATTTACCCATGTTAATCATTTTTTATTTGGTATTTCTCGATTTTTATATTATTTTTTTGTTGTTTTTTACAAAAAAAATACGTCGCATACGGTGAATAAGTCGCCCACAATCATACGGTTGCGCCCAATCACACGGTACCATCCGTGTACCGTGTGCGTAATACCCTGCCATTACGCACTGACAATGGTATAATTTGGCATAGGAATTGGCATAGTGTGACGAGATGGAACGATGACAGAAATTAAAGGGCCAGTACGTGTGCGGTTTGCACCCAGCCCGACGGGGTATTTGCATATCGGCGGTGTCCGCACTGCCTTGTTTAATTGGTTGTTTGCCCGGCATTACGGCGGGCAGTTTTTGCTCCGCATCGAAGACACCGACGAAAAACGCTTTGTCGAGGGTGCTGCCAACGATTTGATGACCTCGATGCGCTGGGTAGGCATCGACTGGGACGAAGGTCCTGACATCGGCGGACCTTGTGGCCCCTATGTACAATCAGAACGCCACGCCCAAGGGATTTATCAGCCCTACGCCCAACAATTGCTCGAGGCGGGGTTGGCCTATATGTCGTTTACCACCGAAGAAGAACTGGCCGAAATGAAGGCCGTGGCAGAAGCCCGGGGCATCAAAGCGTTTCGCTTCCGTGGCCCCGAACGTGACTGGCCCCTTGCCAAACAACAAGAGCTCGCCGCCACCGGCAAGCCCCACACCATCCGACTCAAGACGCCCACCGAAGGCAGCACCCACTTCCACGACATCGTGCGGGGGGGCGATGAGGGGATTCGCATCAATAATGCCGAGTTGTATGACATCGTCCTGCTCAAAAAAACCACCATGCCCGTCTATCACATGGCGCACTTGGTCGACGATCATTTGATGGGCATCACCCATGTGTTGCGCAGCGATGAATGGGTGTCGTCGACGCCCTATCATGTGCTCCTGTACCAATACTTCGGTTGGGAAGCACCTGCATTTGCCCATTTGCCACCGATTTTGCGGGCTGACGGCCACGGTAAATTATCCAAACGCAAAGACGACGTCTCGGCCAATCGCTTTTGGGAGCGTGGTTATTTGGCCGATGCCATGTTTAATTATTTGACCTTGCAGGGCTGGAGTTTCGACGATCATACCGAGATTATGACCCGCGCCGAAGTGGTGGAACGCTTTACCATTGACCGCGTGTTGTCGTCACCGGCCCGCTGGAATCCGGCCAAACTCCTCGACATGAACGGCATCTACATCCGTGCCATGGCCAGTACCGATGTGGCGACGGCAATTACGCCTTTTTTGCAAAAAGCAAATCTCGTCCCCACACCCATCGATGACCAGAGTGCCACTTATGTGGCGCGCCTGACCCCACTCATCCATGAGCGCCTCAAAGAACTCGGCGAAGCACCCGAATTACTCGACTTTTTGTTGGGTGACATCGAAACCCCCAGCGCCGAAGCCCTCATCCCCAAAAAAATGGACGCTACCGGCACGCATACGGCACTCACCGCAGTGCATGCATCGCTCAGTGCCATTGCAGAATGGGACGGTCAAGAAGCCCAGCTCGAAGCAGCGCTCCGCACGTTGTGCGAACAATTCGAACTCAAGCCAGGCCAATTGTTTGGCGCCGTGCGGGTTGCGATTAGCAATCGCACCGTGGCCCCACCGTTGTTCGAGACGCTCACCGCCCTCGGACGTACCCGGAGTCTCGACCGGATAGCCGCAGCGATGATGGTTGTTGCATAATTATGTCTAATTGAAACACGCCCACGTTGGTGATAATACCAACGTGGGCGTGTTGTCATACCTCCACCACCGTCGTGGTAACGTAGGCCTGGTGGAGCGCCTGAATTACCGCCGGTGGTGCGCCCCCCTGTGCGGTCAACAATACGGCCAAGCGCTCTGATTGGGCTGGGGTGGTGTGCCAAAAAGCCTGTACCCATGCTAAATCAACATCGGCAGTAATCATGCAAATCGTCATATGGCTGCGACCATGCCAATCAATATGCGGGATGACGTGGGCGAGCGGCATCGTGCCATCACAAGCGAGCATTGCCAGCGCATCCAAAATCAGCATCCGTTGGGCGGCACCTCGCGCAGGAGGCAACACAATATGCGGAGTGCCATAAGCCACAAACCCCACCGCATGCCCAGCGGCCAACCATTGATGCGCCCGCGTTGCCGTAATCTGGAGCCCACCTTCATGATTTATGTCCACGTGATATGGTGATTGTGCCGCATCATAGACCAACCAAATCTGGGCACCAGGCTCGTGGGTACTTTCTTTGACCATTGGCACGCCTCGTTTGGCCGTACTGCGCCAATGAATCCGGTTACGGGCATCCCCAGTGCGGTATTCACGTACCGCCATGACGGTGGTTGCTTGCGGTGATAGTTGGCGACCAGTTTGTTGCCGTCCCCATTCATTGCTCCGCCCTACCATCAATGGGGCAGTGGGCAAGATGGCCGGGTGGACAATCACCTGATGCATGGGGGCAAATTGACGCTCAAAACGAAACAACCCAAATGGATCACTCACAATCAGTCGGCTCGGACCCAACCCCACATAGCCACGCTGCACAGGAATGCTATACCAATCTCGTTGCACGGGATGACGTGCCAAAGTTGTCACAAATCCTTGACGAATATGGGGGATGGGCGAGTCATCACAAAACTCCACCACACTCCATGGCACCGTTGTCCACACGCAAATCAGTTCGCTGATCCGCTCGCCCACTGCCACGCGGGGAGTGCGTAAGTCGCGAGTAAGCTGCACCCGTACCGCACCAAGCCAGGCCCAAGCCAGTGACAACCCCAATACGGCGAGCAACAGATAGCCGATCCGCGCAAACACACTACTGCCGATGCCTTGAGCGGCCGCCAAACAAAAAAGCGCAATCAGCACAATCAACCACGGGCGTTGGCGCGACGACGTGAGCCGGAGCATTACCGGCACCGCGCGACAGAACCACAATTACACATTGATTGGTGTTGCCTATCAATCATCTTATTTTCCAATACAAAAGCGCGCAAACACGGTGTCAAGTAGCGCTTCGCTGACATCCGCACCGGTAATTTCGGCCAAGGCAGCTACCGCCGCTTGCAGATCGACAGCGACGAGATCGGCCGTGTAGTGGTGCTGTAACGCCTGTAAGGCATCGTAGAGGTGATTACGACAACGCTGTAACGCATCCACATGACGGCTATTACT
>CANFUF010000176.1 GCA_947450095.1 Roseiflexaceae bacterium | reverse complement strand
ATAATTACGAACTCTAATCAATCCCGTCAATGATGGCTATTGACGTAGTGATAGAGGCATTGACAGGTTCAGCCATAGACAACTGAATTGGCGTAAGAGCAGATGCAGTCCCAAGCGCCCATCCATATTCATTTATTGGGAATACCCCAGATTGTCCGCAATGATGCGCAGCCATTTCAGTTGCGTCGTCGGCCACGATTGTTGTTGTTTTATTTGGCGGCCCACCTCGAACCCATTAGTCGCGAGCGCTGTATGGCGTTGTTTTGGTCCGAAAACGACCCCGATTCGGCGCGCCAATTACTGCGCACCGCGCTCCACCAACTCAAAGTGGCCTGTGGCGATATCGTCGTGAGCGACAATCAACAACTGTCTTTGCGCCCAGACATCTGGGTAGATACCCGTATGCTGAGTGCGGTGGCGCCCGGACATGCCGACGTTGATGCCCTGATTCACGCCCCGCCCCGTGATTTTTTGGCAGATATCACGGTGGGTGAATCAGCAGCATTTGAACGCTGGGTATTTGGCGAACGGAGCCGCTGGCAACATCGCCTCGCCGATATTTGCTATCAACACGCCCAATTTCATGTCAATAACAAAAACCTGCCGCAGGCGGCGCTGGCAATCAATGTGGCCATTGATTACGAGCCATTGCGTGAAGACATCGTGCAGCTTGCGATGCAACTCGCCTACCAACGCGCTGATAGAGCGGGCGCGATTGCCTACTACGAGGCGCTACAAACGGTGCTCGATGATCAACTGGGCGTGCCGCCAATGCCGTCAACTACGGCACTCTACCATGCGATTGTGACGGACCAATACCAGGCGCCCGTGCCAGCCGCGCCGATTGTTCCCCCCAACCAACCCTTTGTGGGGCGCCAAGCAGAGCTCATCGCGCTCCACGGATTACCGTGGAACGGCAGAGTGGTGGTGATTCGTGGCGATGCCGGAATCGGCAAAACCCGCTTGGCGAGTGAATATTTGCGGCGGAGCAATGCGTTTATCATCCATGCCACCGCATTCGAAGGCGACCAGCAGCTCCCATACCATGTACTCACCACCGCAGTACGGGCGTTATTACAGACACCGGCACTACTGTCATTACGCCAAAATGCAATTTTGGCACCGGTCTGGCAACGCGAATTACGCCGTTTGTGGCCCGAGTTGCCAGGGGGAGATCCAGATGCCTTTGCCCCTGACAATGGTGAGACACGGCTGCCTGAAGCAGTCGCGTTACTCATCCAACATCTCGGCAAGCAACGGCGCGTGGCGATTTTTGTGGATGATGCCCAATGGCTCGATGACGCCTCGGCGCGGATACTAGCTGAATTTGTACGCCGTGGGCTCGAATTGCAGTGGCAATTGCTGATCACGGTACGCAGTGGTGATACGGCGCTGAGCCTGCAACGCATGTTGAGCCATGCCCAGCGCCAACAATTGCTTACCACCATCCCGCTACTACCGCTGAGTAATCACGAAACTCAAGAACTTGCCCACCAACTCCAGCCACACGTGACATCCAACGTGATCCAACGTGCGGAAGGGAATCCCTTTATGCTGGTGGAATTGTTGCGCCATAGCGACATGACCGCTGCTGAAGTGCCAGCAGCCATTCGCAATTTGATTACCACCCGGATTACCTCACTTAGTCCGATCGCCCGGCGGTTCCTCGATGCGGCGGCGATTTGCGGACGGGAATTTCGTGTGGCGCAGACCCAAGCGATGGCTGATTTGACCACAGCAGAAACGCTTGATGCACTTGATGAACTCACCCAGCAAGGGATTATCCGCATGGTCAATCCCCAACGAGGCCGGTTTGACCATGTATTGACGATGGAAAGTATCACCGCCCAGGCGGGATCGGCCCGTATTGCCTACCTGCATCAACGCGTCGCCGACTACCTCACCACCCAAACACCACCTCCACATGCTCAAATCGCCCACCATTACACAATTGCCGGGCTGCCCGAATTGGCGACACCCCACGCCTTAGCCGCAGCGCGCCAAGCCCAACAACTTGGTGCATGGAGCGAATCAGACTACTACATGCGCCTTGCGATTGCCGCTACCCCCAACGATGCCCAAGCACCGTTGTGGCTCGAATTGGGTGAGACATTGATTTGGGCGGGTGAAGAAGCAGCTGCGATTGAAGCATTCCAACAGGCCATCCATAATGATACGAGTGGTGACTGCATCATTGCCGACCAAGCCCGGATTGCCTTGGCCCGCAGTTACATCCCTCAAGCGCGCTACGATGACGTGATTGCGCTTGCTACACCACTCATGCAACACCACGACCAAACGATTGCGCTCCATGCCGCCTTTGTGTGTGGTACGGCGTATTCGCTCGCAGGAGTAGATTTAACGCATGCAGGCGAATTACTCGCCCGTGCCGAACAACATTGCCGCACCCTCAATGCCACAGATGTATTACCGCGGATTTTGTTTGAACAAGCGGGGATTTTGGCGCAACAAGGGGATATCGACGCTGCCGTAACCCGTTATCGGGACGCACTCGTGGCAGCAGAACAGGCGCAGGCACACCATGGGCGCACCTGGCATATCTTGGCGCACAACAATTTGGCCTATCATCTCCAGCTTCTCGGCCAATACGACGAAGCCCAACGGCATGTGCGGAGCGGCATCCGCCTCGCCCAACGCGCCGGCATACATATCATCCAAAGCTACTTGCATTCTACTGCCGGCGAAATAGCCTTAGCCCAAGGGGATATTAACGGCGCCGAGCGGATGTTTTATGAAGGGCTACATATCGCCGAACGCTATGGCATGCCCGAACGCATCGCAGGCCTCCACGCCAATCTCGGCTTAGTAGCCCGCGCTCAAGAAGACGAACAACGAGCCCGCACTACCCTCACCCATGCGCTTCACCAAGCAGATGCACTGGGGGTGCATCATTTGGCAACCCAGATCAGGATCTGGTTGGCTCCACTATTACCGAAAACAGAAGCGACAGAACTGCTCAATCAAGCCGAGATTTTGGCAACCATGGGTCAACGCAAAAAACTCTTGAGTGAAATTACCCAGGTACGTCAACGCCACTAATTCCCGCAAAAATCTGGTACTAATCAATGTTCACGCAATGTTTACGCTGGTGTTAACAATGGCTTGGTATACTGCACTTTGTCAGTTACGACAAGTCGTTTTACAAAAAGGAGCACCAATCATGGCCTGGAACATCGATACGAGTCACTCAGAAATTTCATTTGCTGTTCGCCACATGATGATTTCGACCGTCCGTGGGCAATTCAAGAAATTCAGCGGCACCATCAACATCGACGAAGCCACCCCAGCCAATTCAAGCGTCGAAGTAAGCATTGACGTGGCCAGCATCGATACCCGCGACGAAAAGCGCGATGGACACTTGGCCTCACCAGAATTCTTTGATGCCGCCACCTTCCCCAGCATCACCTTCAAGAGCACGTCGATTGAAGTAACCGGCGAAAACACCGGCAAGATCCACGGTGAATTGACGGTCAAAGGGGTAACCCATCCCGTCGCCCTCGACACCAACTTTGTTGGTAAAGCCAAAAGCCCATGGGGTACCACCAGCGCCGGCTTCAATGCCAGCACCAAAATCAACCGGGCCGACTATGGCTTGAGCTGGAACGTGGCCCTCGAAACCGGCGGTATCTTGGTTGGCGAAGAAGTCACTATCACCATCGAAATCGAAGCTGTCCAAAGCTAAATAACTCGCCTACGGACACCACATACCCCTACCGGCAATTGCCGGTAGGGGTATGTGCGTTATGCATCTCACCTTTCAAAATAATCCCAAAATTTGGCGATTTTCGTCGCGGTCGCAGTAATTGTCCTAGTCGAAGTTATCGTTTTTGTAATAGTACGGGTGTTGGTCTGTGTACGGGTGTTGGTCTGTGTACGGGTGTTGGTCTGTGTACGGGTGTTGGTCTGTGTACGGGTGTTGGTCTGTGTGCGGGTGTCGGTCTGTGTGCGGGTGTCGGTACGCGTTGGTGTATAAGAGCGAGTTGCACTTGCCGTTTGTGTTGGTGTTTGGGTGCGGGTGATGGTAGGGGTCATCGTCGCCGTATTCGTCACTGTTGCCGTCAGCGTTTTGGTCATTGTCGCTGTATTAGTGGCGGTGGGGGTATTGGTTGGGGTAGCGGTTGGGATATTGGTGTCGGTTGGGGTATTGGTGTCGGTTGGGGTATTGGTGGGGGTATTGGTGGGGGTAGGTGACCATGACGCAGCAATTTGCGTCAATCTCGTGGCGGTGCCAGTTTGATTGGCGATGACGGTGTTGGTCTGGTTGGCCATAGCGGTGCCGGTTTGATTGGCAGTGGGGGTCGGAATAATGCTGTTATATAGACTGGTCACTTGGGCCTGAGTCAATGCCGCATTGTATATTGAAGCGGACGCAATTGAACCTCTGAAATAGAATAAACCTCCATGATCTGTCCGCCCTACTTCTGTTTTCAGCGTCGGTGTTCTTAGGACAGAATAGGGTGTTATGGTTGTGAATAACTCGCCATTGACATATACCGTGACTGTTGAATCGGTTATGACATACACCACGGTATACCATTTATTGTTCTCTATTGTATAACCAGTATTATTCCATCCCCCGACACCAGGTTGTAAAAGTATAAGTTTTCCAGGTGCACTAGCAGCTGAATTATTTATTGAAATGCCATAGCCATTACCGGATGCCATGCTTCCGTTATATAAAACTATTTGGGCTTTTACTGTTACATCAGGTATTTTAAACGTCGCTTGCAGAGTGACGTTCGTGGTACTCGCTGTAGTAAGCGCTCGACTGAAGTAATCATCTACTCCATCAAACGTATAGACTCCACCATCGCTGTTGGTGTACTGTGGTCCATTCGCGGCGGTCGCAGCTGTAGTGCTATTGTATGCAGTGAAATTGAGCGCTGTTTGATTTGGTACACCATCCAGCCACACCTGTCTGTTGCTCTCACTACTCATTTTTGAGCTACACAGTGAAAAAACTGTTGACGCAATACTGGTGCTGGGACAAGGATTTGGCGCTAACAGGAGTGGGGTGTTAGTGGGGGTGACAGTGGGTGTATTAGTGACAGTGGGTGTATTAGTGACAGTGGGTGTATTAGTGACAGTGGGTGTATTAGTGACAGTGGGTGTATTAGTGGCAGTGGGTGTATTAGTGGCAGTGGGTGTATTGGTATTGGTGTTGGTTGGGGTATTGGTGTTGGTTGGGGTATTGGTGTTGGTTGGGGTATTGGTGTTGGTTGGGGTATTGGTGTTGGTTGGGATATTGGTGTTGGTTGGGGTATTGGTGTTGGTTGGGGTATTGGTGTTGGTTGGGGTATTGGTGT
>CANFUF010000175.1 GCA_947450095.1 Roseiflexaceae bacterium | reverse complement strand
GCGGTCGATGCGATGTGTCAGGTCGATACCCTCTGTTTCGACAAAACAGGTACCTTGACGGCCAATCAGTTGCAGGTAACGGCGGTGCGGGTAATTAGTGGTGCTGAATCTGTGGTACGACAGCAGCTTGGTGCCTATGTGCATGCCGATATTGCCGGCAACCGCACCGCCCAAGTGATTGCCACGGCCATCCCCGCAGCCCCAGCCACGGTGATTCAATCTGTCCCGTTTGATGCCAGCCGTAAATGGAGCATGCAACAGCATGCCGATGGGGTGTATCTACTCGGCGCCCCCGACGTGCTGCGCTCGGCCCTCGCCCCCGTGTGGCAGACGCTGGATTTTGCTAGTGACGCCATTCAGACCGGGGCGCGCGTCCTATTGTTCGCACGGGCAGATACGCTTTCGTTAGATTTTGATGCCCAACAACCGACATTGCCCAGCGACATTATTCCATTAGCGCTGGTGATTATGCACGACACTATTCGTCCCGAAGCCAAGGATGTCCTCGATCAATTCCGGGCCTTGGGCGTGCGCATCGTGATTATTTCGGGCGATGACCCCCAAGCCGTCGCCGCACTACTGACACAGGTGGGGTTTAGTGCTGGGCAACAAGTGGTGCATGGCCACGAAATCGACGACCTGGCTGATGATGCACTTGCAACGCTAGTAGCGCAGGCGGCGATTTTTGGGCGAGTCACGCCCCACCAAAAAGCCCGGATTATCACCGCGTTGCGCCAAAACGGTGCCACGCCGGCGATGGTGGGTGACGGCATGAATGATATTTTGGCGATGAAGCAGTCTACCCTCGCCCTCGCCATGCAGACTAGCAATAGTGCGGTGCGGGCAGTAGCCGACGTCGTATTGCTCAATGACAATCTGGCAGTGTTGCCCGCCTTGCTCCAGGCTGGGCAACGAGTCATCAGTGGCATGCAAGCGGTGTTAAATCATTTCTTGGTGCGGGTGACGTTGAGTACCGTCTTGTTGTTAACCGGCATGCTATTGGGGCGGATTATCTGGCAGCCCGCCGAAAGTGCTTTTTTGGCGTTGTGTGGCGTCGTCATCCCCGCCATGGTCATCGTCAGCCGTCCCCACAATCCGGCGTCACTGCGTGACCGCGCTCGCATGTGGCGTGATGCGGCCTGGTTGAGTGGCATGGGCGTAGGTGCGGTGGTGGTTACGCACCTGTTTTTTGCATCGTCACAATCACAGATACTCGTCGGGTTTGCCGTTGTCGGGTTGTGGCTCCGCTTATTGTGGGCATACAAAAATCCCCAGTAGGGAGCAATTCCCTACTGGGGGTTGACACGGCGTCAATTAGCGTAGGTAGAGGTACATTTCACCTGGTTGCAAATCATGGACGCGCAGGCGTGGTGCAATCCGGCGCATGCCTCCAAAGACTTCTTCGGCGGGCAAGCGATTGCCGGCAAACAAGTCGTTGTGGCCGGCGATGACGGTATCCCAGCCGAGGGTTTGCGCCAACCACGCTGCTTCGCTGGGGAGCAGGTTGCCCACAAGGTCGTTGTTATCACGGATTGCATCGCGGCCGTTACAGGCCAGCATGGCGATGTCGACCGGGGGGAGTTGGCGGATGGCATCCATATAGCCCGGGTGGATGATGGTGTCGCCGCCATGGAAGAAATTGACGGTACCCCAATCGAGGTGCAAACTCAACCAGCGTTCCCCTTTGACGGGGTCGTGTTCACGTTGATAGTGGGCGGCGGCAACCACATTGAGCTTGGCGACGCCCAAGTCAATCGTTTGGCCTAATTGGGGGATGATGCGCCGCGATTGGTCGATGTCCGCCAAATCAAGCTCGGGTTGGGCCCAGCCGGTTGCAATAAAGCGGGCGTTGGGCGAGGCAATGGCAATCCCCGCCAAGGTGAAACAGTCCGTGTGGTCGATATGTTCGTGTGAGCAAATCACCACGCTGGCATTGGTGACGTCACTGGGGAGCAACGGTGTCTCGATGGCGCGGGTGGGTCCACGGGCCGGGTCTGGCCATTTGAGCGCTACTACGTCGGTCAGACACGGGTCGATGTAAATGATTTTCTGATCGGGGCCTTTGACGGCCACCCCCATTTGCCCCAAGCCCCACAGGGCTACGGCACCGGCAGGGACCACGAAATCATTCATTTGGGCGATTAATTCGCTTCCATTACGGGTAGGCATAAGTTGTTCCTTGCTTGCTGCTATGCCATCTGGCGTACGATGAGCTCATTGATGCTCACGTCACCACTGGCGATGATTTGATAACGATTGGCGCTGTGGGTGGGGTAGACGCGCAGGGTGCAGACCGTATAGGCGCCGGCGTAGATTTCGATTATCGAGTGGTCAATGTAGATGTGTAATTCGAGTTCATCAGCCACGCTCGCATGCAAGCTGGTACGGTAGCAATCACGGCTCGTGTTCTGGTTGAGACTACTCTGAGCCATATCACACACGAGTTCATTGCTGCCATGGTCCCAAGTGACGGTAGTTTGTTCGCCACTCTGGGGGTCATGGCGCAGGACGAGTGTGGTACGGGCATCGCCACTGGCTGCGATGCGGGCATGGATGACCAGACTGTCGCCGGCTACATGCGCCAAGGCAGTTTGGGCTTGGCTCACCGATAAATCGCGGCCGTGGGTGATGGTGCTGCCTTCAAGTTTGGCGACTTCTGGCGCCACCGCAAAGGTCAATGCACCGGCATCATCGAGCGCTACAATTCGTGGCAAGGTCATCACACCCTGCCAGCCGGCTGCTCGACAGCTACTGTCGTGGCGTTGCTCTTGGCACCAGCCAATCATGACCCGACGTCCGGTAGCATCGCTAAAGCTTTGGGGGGCATAAAAACTCATCCCCTCGTCGACCATGTTGCGCTGGCCGGGCACAAATTTACGCCCGTCAAATGCCCCACTCATCCAGATGACGCGGCGCATTGGCAGGGGCGAGGTGATAAATACATGTTGGTTATTACTGGCAAAAAAATCGGGGCATTCGTAGAGTTGTTCTTGGACGGCGTCGGTTGATTCAATCATGCGCCCGAGATATTCCCAACTCAACAAATCTTTTGAGCGAAACAACGGCGCCACTGCGTGCGTGCCGTCACCTGACCCGAGGATTTGGTACCACCACTCGCCGTCGCGCCACATGCTGTGATCGCGGAAGTCCTCAACCAGATTGTCGGGTGGTGCGCTGATGACGGGGTTTTGCGGTGCTTTGGTGAAGGTACGCAAATTGTCGTCGGCGTAAGCCACACACGGCAATTGATGGGGGCTATTGACGCCGGTGTACATAATCACCGGTTTGCCGTCGTGGACGATGGCACACCCCGAAAAAACGCCAGCGCGGTCGTAGGGCATATCTGGTGCCAGCGCGATGGGCAGGTCTGTCCAATGCACCAAATCGGTGCTGACGGCGTGCCCCCAATGCATGGCGCCCCAAAACGCCCCATGCGGATTGAATTGATAAAACAGATGATATTCACCTTGCCAGTGGATGAGCCCATTGGGGTCGTTCAACCACCCTTGGGGCGCCGTGAAATGATAACGGGGCAGGTGCGGGTCGCTGGCGAATTGATTACGTGGGTTCATGCGTACCCCTTCATGTTAGTGACTGTATAGTCGAATGTAGGCCAGATGCCATATGTTGATAACGGCATGGTTTTAGTAGACATAAAACTACTCGTCTTGATACGGCCGCACATACGTCACCACGGCATCATGCCCCACTGCTTGCATACCGAGACTGGTGTAGAGGGTGTGGGCGTGACTGTCGTGATGGGCAAACAGATAGACCACATCGCCACGGGCGCGGCTGGCACTAATCGCATGTGCCACCATGGCTCGGGCCACGCCCCGCCGGCGCAATTGGGGCGCCACAAAGACACTCTCGATGCGAGTAATACCATTGTGGCTATAGGTGACACAGCGTCCGGCTGGTTGCCCATCATCCCAGGCAATATAGCCAGTGACATCGCTGGCGCTGACTTCTTGGTAGCGCAGTTGGTACATGATATCGGCAGAGCTATGCGGGTCGGGTTCTCTGAGGTTGGCCCAAGTGGCAAAATCAGTCGCTTCCAAGGCACTCGTGACGACAATGTGGGGAGCCGGGGTGGGGATTTCGTATTGGTGTACCATCAGGTCGATGATACCCCAATCGGTCTTCGCCACAAATCCATGTTGCACCAATGATGCGGCGAGGGATGTAGGGGTGGCGCGGTGGTCGAGATAGACCACGCTATCCATTCCCAGTGCATCAAAAAAATGAATCACGTCGGTAATGATAGCATCGGCATCCCGCATTTCAAGGCGCATGAAGCCGGCATGATTGGGATCGTAGCGACCTGGCAGGCTGGGATTGGTATAGATGGCGTAGCCGTTGCGCGGGGTAATTCGGCTAAACGTCCCCCAATAATGGTGATCGTGTTGCCAGATGGCTTCGAGTTGCATGACAGTTCCTTGATGCATTGACCTGAATATCGAATGGACTATGGCTGGGTAGTGGGGACGAGTAGTTCGAGTGGCCAGACGTCGAGTAATTCGCCCTGCATTGGTAAATCGATGCGGTCGCGCATCACTGCCGACACATAGCCGGCCAAATTGACTTCGGCTGAATCAACCACATGCGAAAACCCAATAATTGGCTCATCACCACCGGTCACCCACGCCTGCACGTCACGGATGGCCGCATCCCAACAGCCATCCCAACTCACTTGATTGGTGAAATCGTGGCGTACTGCACCATGCTGATTGGTGACGGTGAGCGATTCTTCGTCGTGCATGGTGATGATGCCACTACTGCCGACGAGCGTCATAATGTCGCTACCGGGCAATCCTTGGCCACCGTCGAGGATGCCTCGTGCGCCGCTGGCAAAGCCCATATGGAGGGTGGCATGATCTTCCATGGCATGTCCAAAGCCCCGGGTTTGGCGCACGCGGGCTTGCCCCATCACCCAATCGACTGGTTGTTCGTTGAGCAGATAGCGATACATGTCGATCCAATGTGAGCCCCATTCGCTCAAATCCCAGCCGGCAATACCGGCGATACAGGCGATGGGAGTGCCGATGGTGCCGTCATTGAAGCACTGTTTGGCGAATTGGAAGGCGGGGCGATAACGGCGTACATGTGCCACCGCAATCTTGATTCCGGTGGTTGCGACCAGCTGGCGAATGTCGGCTAGTTGGCGGGGTGTGGCAACGAACGGTTTTTCACAAAACACTGCCTTGACACCGGCATTGGCTGCCGCCACCAACATGTCATAATGTAGCCCCACGTAGGTGCAGATACTGACAATGTCGGGGCGCTCGCTGGTGAGCATGGTATGGTAGTCGCTATAGCCGACGGTGTCGAAACGATCGTT
>CANFUF010000174.1 GCA_947450095.1 Roseiflexaceae bacterium | reverse complement strand
CCGACCATGACGCCATCGCCGACTAAGTATGTGGTCAAGGTGGAGGCAATTGTGCAGAGTGTGAAATCCGCGAGCCGTTTGATTACCTACGAATCGGTGATGGATGTGCTTGTGACCTATAGCGATGAAAATAAATTACCGGTTTGGGATAATGGGCAATTATTTACGATGGAGGCTGTGTATACTGTCGGTGCAAGTGTTGATTTGGAATTGATGAATGTGACGGTTAATCCTGACAACAAAATCACCGTCGTACTGCCGGCACCACGACTTGAAGCACCGTCAATCGATGCGAAATTGACGAAATATACCTATTACAAGGGTGGGTTGATATATTTCTTCAAAGAATCAGACAGAGCGGCATTTACTGCACAGGCCCAAATTGATGGTCAGGTGAAAGCAAGTAAACGCGCGTGTGAAATCAAGTTGCTTGATAAGGCAGCGAAGCAAGCAACTTATATTGTCAAAGATTTGGTGCTCAATATTGATCCACGGATTAATACGCGTGATGTGACCGTGGTGATTCCAGCGGGAAGTTGTACTAAATAATTAGTCAGGATGCAACCCCCTGCCACTACACTGTGGCAGGGGGTTGTGGTAAAAGGAGCGGTATATGCGCACGACGATTTGGCTGGCACGAGCGGGGCAGAGTGCGCTCAACAAACAGCGGCGCTTTATGGGACAGAGTGATAGTTCGTTGACTGATTATGGCGAATTGCAGGCGCATGCGCTGGTGGCAGGGTTGCGCCGTCAGCGTATCACGCAGGTCTATAGTGCGCCGCAGGCCGCCATCATTGCGTGTGCTACGGTGGTTGCGACGGCGCGGGGATGTGCCGTAGTGCCCGTGCCGGCCTGGGCCGATCAGGCGATGGGGGATTGGCAGGGGTTGACGTGGCGCGAGGCGAGTCAGCGCTTCCCCCGTGACAGTGCGGCGCGCTTGCGCGACCCGTTGCATGCGCCACCACCGGGTGGTGAATCGTTGGCGCAGGTGGCAACTCGGGTACTCGAAGGCTGGCATTCGTTGTTGCAGGTTGCGGCTGGGGAGCGGGTGGTGGTAGTAACGCAGGCCTTGCCCATCCAAATCGTGTTGTGTCATTTGATGCAACAACCACTACCAAATCACTGGATGTGGCGGATCGAGCACGGCAGTCTGACGGGCATCGATTTGTACAACGGCACGCCGATTGTGCGCTGTGTCAATGATGTCCCGCCGGTCAATGTGTAACCGACGGGACGGCGTCAGTACAGGTTATAGGGTGGGGCGGGTGGCGATGGCGTGGGCGATGATGGCCTGGGCTTCGGCGAGCTCGTTGCCACTCAGCACGAGGCGGGGGGCGCGCACGCGACTACTACCCATGCCGACCATTTCTTGGCTGAGTTTGATGAGCTGAACAAATTTGGTGACCACATCGAGGCGTAATAGCGGCAAAAACCAATGATACAAGGCGGCAAGTTTAGCTTTGTCACCGTGGCCATTGGCGACGGCGAGGGCTTGGTCAAATAAGGCCACTGATTCATGGGGGAAAGAATTGACCAGCCCGGCGATCCAGCCGGTGACACCCACATTGATGCCTTCGACGATGAGGTCATCGACGCCCATCAAAAGCTCGAGGCGGTTGTCGATGAGGGCGCGGATGGCGTGGATGCGGCGCACGTCGGCGCTGGATTCTTTGATGGCGACCAGGGTGGGGTATTCGCGGGATAATTCGGCGACTTGGCTGGGGGTGAAGTCGGTTTTGTAGGCGGGGGGATTGTTGTAGAGCATCACGGGCAAATCGGTGGCACTGATGACGGCGGTGATGTGGGCTTTCATTTCGCGCCAATCGGTGGCATAGACATAGGGTGGGAGCACCATCAGGCCTTTGCAGCCGGCATCGGCGGCGGCTTTGGCCATATAGACGGCTTCGGCAGTGGACAAGGCGGCGATCCCAGGGATGACGGCGCCGTGGCCGTTGAGGGCCAGGACGGCGGTTTTGTAGAGCGAGATTTTTTCGGCCATGGTGAGGGTTGCGCCCTCACCTAATGAGCCGCTCGGGACGACGCCGATACAGCCGGCGGATTGCATCCATTGGATGTGCTGGTGATAGAAGCCATGGTCGATGCTGTCATCATGGTTGAAGGGGGTGGTGACTGCGGGAATAACGCCGCGCCAATTGACACTCATGGGGGTACTCCTTGTTGGGATGATTTTTGATGTATGTATCGTACCATGATGTACACAAAAAAACTGCATGGATGAACGAGCTGTATGTACTACCAGCGGATGGATGATGATGAGTCCAGTACGTTTTTTGATAAAATAGTGCGAAAGAATGCCATGATTGTGTCATCACAGGCACAACGATGATATGATATAATCCCACAGATAGTAGTGAAGATTATCGTGATTGACGATGATTGATAGGGAGGCTGATTCAATGGATACCGCATTATCGATTGCATTGATTGTGCTGGGTGCAGCACTGACGTTTTTGGTGGTATTACAAGGGCGCAACGCCGGGTTACAATCACGCGATGCGTCGTCAATTTATCAGACCAAGCGTGGGCTTGAAAAGACCATGTTCCAAGCAACGATTGTGCTTGGGGTATTGTTTTTGATTTTGGCATTGGTGGCAAGCTTGCCGATTTTTGGTGCTGCCAAACCGGCCGCTGGTTTGTGGTTGTTGTAGTCAGCTATGTCACGGCGCATACGCATTCAAATTGTCATCGCAGTAGTGAGTTCGTTTTTGGTACTGGGCCTGATGTCATACCTTGCGGTATCACGGGCCGCGGTGTCGCGTCCTACTGCGGGTGGTACATTTATTGAGGGTATTGTTGGTGTTCCCACCACGTTAAATCCGCTCGTGAGTGATACATCCAAAGACCAAGCGGCTGCCGATGTGCATGCCTTGGTCTTTGATGGCTTGGTGCGGATTGGCCTCGATGGTTCCCCCGAACCAGGGCTGGCCGAATCGTGGGACATCGATACCACAGGGACGGTATATACCTTTACGTTGCGCAGTGATGTGAAATGGCACGATGGCCAATCGTTTGGGGTTGACGACGTGTTGTTTACGTTGCGGTCGGTACAAGGCCCTGCGTATACGGGCTCAGCGAGTCTGGCTACGGTGTGGCGGACGGTGTTGGTAGAACGTGCCGGGGAGCGGAGCGTTCGGTGTAAATTGCAAGCGCCATTTGCACCGTTTTTGAAATATGCCACATTACCGATATTACCGGCACACATGTTGGCGACGATTGCGCCCGAGCAATGGGCGAGTTCACCGTTCAGTATGAAGCCTATCGGGACTGGACCGTATCAGGTGACGAATGTGACCGGTGATGGGGTCGAATTAACGGCCAATCCCGATTATTATCTCGGCAAGCCATTAATCGGCACGGTATCGTTGCGGTTCTATGCCGATGAATCATTGGCGTTTGCGGCACTCACCAAAGGCGAAATTAGTGGGCTGGCCTATGCCGGTACGGCGAGTGTGGGTTCATACAACGTCCCTCGTGGATTTGTACGCCATGCAGTGCCAGTTGATGCATATACGATTCTGACTTTTAATTTGCGTAATGCCCCGTTTGATGATGTGACGTTCCGCCAGCAATTGGCCCAAGCCATTGACCGCGATGATTTGATTAAGCGGGTGTTGCCTGGGCAAGTTGCCCGGATCGATACGCCGATTATGCCGGGGTTGTGGGCCTATAGCCCGACTGCGGTGTGGTATATCCCCAGCAAAGAGCGGGTTGCCAAAGCTCTCGATACGTTGGGATATACGGCGGGAAGCGACGGCATGCGATCGCGTGGTCCGCTCCGCTTGGATTTTGAATTGTTGGTTGATGGTGCGCCTGACCGTAATCTAGCAGCCGCGGATATTGTGGCGCAGCTCGGCGTCGTCGGTATCAAGGTGCATGTGACGCAACTGAATGGCGACGAACTCCAAAAACGCCTCGAGACGGGTAAGTTTGACATGGCGTTGCATGGTTGGCAACACCTTGGGTCTGACCCAGACGTGTACGAGTTGTGGCATTCGAGCCAAATCGGGATTGGGCGTAATTATGCTGGCTTGCAAGACAGCACAATTGATGATGCCTTGTCATTGGCGCGAGTTGATAGTAATCCGGAGAATCGGAGCCAACTTTATGCCGAATTCCAACAACGCTGGATTGATTTGGCACCGAGTATCATCATGTATCAGCCACTCGAAGTATATGCAACGACCCGTGATCTCGGTGGGACGGCAATTTCGCGGCGGAGCGATATCCCTGGTACCATGAATCTGATGATTGGCCGTGAATCACGCTTCCGTAATATTGTTCATTGGTTTGTGACACGCTCGCGTGAAATTAGTGGTGATTTGCAACCGTAATAAATTTGGGTCGCAATAAAAGGAGTGCCGAGGCGTGATCAACGCCTCGGTACTTTTTTTGTCAAATTGTAATTAGTTAAAGCGGATGGCGTTGATGGCGTCTCGGGTGCGGATGGCTTCGGCACGGGCGGCGCTGGCATACGTGGTATCGCTGGCGGCATAGAGTACGCTACGCGAGACATTGACGAGGAGCCCAGCGCGCTGGGCATCGAGTCCTGCGGCCAATGCTTGCGCCAAATCCCCCCCTTGCGCCCCGATGCCCGGTAGCAAAAAGGGCAAATCGGGGCAACAGGCCCGTACCGCCTGGAGGGCGGTGGGTTGGGTGGCACCGACGACGAGTCCTACGTTGTGGTTGGTGTTCCACTGGGTGGCAGCCATGCTGGCGATGGCCATATACAACGGCCGGCCATCGGCTAGGATGAGTTCTTGGACATCGCGACTGCCGGGATTCGAGGTACGACAGAGCAAAAATGCCCCGTGGTCGGGGTTTTGTAAAAAAGGCTCGAGGGAATCACCACCTAAATAGGGATTGACGGTGATGGCGTCGCTCTGGTAGTGGTCAAATGCGGCGCTGGCATAGGCAGCAGCAGTGTTGCCGATGTCGCCTCGTTTGGCATCGAGGATCCACAAATTAGTACGTGGGAGTGCCATCAGGCGGGTTAATATGTCGATACCGGTGACGCCCATCGCTTCAAAAAAAGCAATATTGGGCTTGTATGCGGCGACGATATCGTGGGTGGCGGCAATAATGTCAGCACAAAACTGAAATACGGCATCAGGATGGGTACGGAGTGGTGCCGGTAAGCGCTGGATGTCGGGGTCGAGTCCGACACAGAGCAAACTATTGTGGTTGGCGATGGCATTGGCCACACGTTGATAGAATACCGTCACATTCATCCTCCCTTATACAAAACATTCACAAAACATTGACGTTACACCCTTGTAAATGATATAGTACCCATAGGAATGCGGCAAGTTTTGTACTACCTTGGGTTGGTTGTAGTAATAACTCTGATGCATTTCTATGGTGACACTGCGGCTGTCTTTTGGCACGTTATACCACCGTGCTGCGGTGAGGAAATAGAAAATGACGCAGATTCATAGTGAGCCAGATCTCCTTGTTGATGTACTCGTCAACCAGATTATTCAGAATGCTCATACCCAGGCGTTATTAGTCGATGT
>CANFUF010000173.1 GCA_947450095.1 Roseiflexaceae bacterium | reverse complement strand
CCTTGGCCCAACCCGAGTTCCACCCACGCATGCTCGACCGCTACCTGGTAATCTGCGAAAACAACGATATCGAAGCCCGTATCGTCGCCAGCAAAGCCGATTTGGTCACCCCCGCACAAGCCGATGCCGCCCTCGCCCCCTATCGCACCGTCGGCTATACCACCTGTGTAGCCAGCGTCCACAGCGGCCAAGGCCTTGCCGAAGTGGAGTCGTGGTTGCCAGGCAAGGTCAGCGTCGTGACCGGTAAATCGGGCGTGGGTAAATCGTCACTCCTCAACGCCATCAATCCCCAATTGGCGCTGGCCGTCGGCGATGTGTCGAGTGCCGTCAACAAAGGGCGCCATACCACTACCGTCGCCCAACTCATCCCCCTCGGCAATGGCGGCTACGTCGCCGATACCCCCGGTATTCGCGAAATCGCCCTCTGGAAGATCGACCATGCCGCCTTGGCCTACGGCTTCCGCGAATTCCACGATTACCTCGACGAATGTCACTTCGGCAATTGTACCCATGCCCACGAACCCGACTGCGCCGTCCGCGCCGCCTTGGAGCAGGGTGACATCAACCCCGCTCGCTACGCCAGTTATTTGCGCTTGCTCGCCGGCGAAGAATAGGGGTACACCATGACCACTACTCGCCCGCATATCGTGTCTGGTGAACGGTTGTATCTCAGTCATTTCCAACGCAGCGACGTCCCCGTCATTACGCACTGGTTGAGTAATCTCGAAACAACGGCGTATTTGGGCATGCAGGGGCGTTCGTTTTTGCAAGAACAAGAAGAAGACTGGTATACCAACTACACCCGCCTCGATGACAAAAACTTCCACTTTGCCATCGTTGCCCGTGACAACGACACCATTATCGGCACCGTCAGTTTGATGGACATCCGCCGCCCCCACGACCGCGCCGAACTAGGGATTGTCATCGGTAATACCGACTATTGGAGCAAGGGCTATGGCCGCGAAGCCATCCGCTTGATGTGCGATTATGGCTATACCTTCCTCAATCTGCATGTCATCTATTTGTGGTATGTCAGTTATAACCTCCGTGGCCGCAAATGCTACGAAAAATCGGGCTTTGTCGAAACCGGTCGCATCCCCGAAGCCCGCGTCTTTAACCATCAACACTACGACGATGTGGTGATGACCATGACCCGCACGCAATTTGGCCCTAGCCAACTCGCCGGTCAATATGGCCAATTACCAATCTAATACTTGAGAGGATTGTATGCACTCATTCCATCCCGAAGATTTGGGCGACGGCTTTACCTTGCGCTGGGGCACCCCAGCTGACGCCGAAGGCTATGCCAACCTCGCCGCTCGCTCTTTCAAAAAAAATCATAGCGAACCCGACAACCAGATTGTCGCCAATTATGCCCGCGATTTACTTAGCGGCTTGCACCCGTTATGTCCACCCGAACGCGTGGCAGTGGTGGTTGATACCAATAACCACGTAGTGGCTGCCGCAGCCCTGATGGATCAACCATTGATGTACGCCGGCATCTCGCTGGCAGTGGGGCGCCCCGAAATCGTGGTCAGCGATACTGCGGTGCGCAAACGGGGCTTTATCCGCCAGATTATGCGCTGGTTGCACGCCAAAAGCGCCCAAAACGGCGACATCGCCCAAGCCATCACCGGCATCGAATATTATTACAAACAATTCGGTTACGAGTGGATGATCGACTTCCCCGGTGGCGCCAAAGTACTGTTTGCCCAATTGCCACCACTGCCAAGTGACGCACCCAGCGTAACGCTCCGTGCCGTGACACCCGTCGAGCTCCCCCAATTCATCGCCATGTACGACACCGACCGCCAACGCCCAAACGTGTTGGTAACCACGCCCCTCAGTGCGGAATATTTGGCGTTTACACTAGCGCAAAGTGTATCGTCAGAAGGGAATCTGCCCTATTTTATCGTCGACAATCACGACTGCGTCATCGGCTACCTGCTCGTCGGCAAATGTTGTTGGCAAGGCGAAATGGATGTGCGCGGCTGGGGATTGGTGCCCGGCGTGGTCTGGGCGAACCATCTTTTGGCGACGATGCACGCATTACCATCGATCATCCCCGTGCTCCACAAAAAACCAGGCGAGGAGATCATCACCGCCGCCACCCTGATGCTCGATACCAACCACTTGATTTATCCCCTACTCAAAAGCTACCTACCCCACACAGCCATCGACACCTATGTATGGTACCTGCGCGTGCCAGACCTCGTGCCGCTGTTGCAACAAATCACGCCGGTACTTGATGCACGATTGGCAAGTAGTGCCTTGGCGGGCTATAGCGGCACCAAGCAAATTTCGTTTTTTCGCGGTGGCATAGAAATGACATGGCAACACGGGCAACTTACCAGCGTGAGTCATTGGCAGCCACCCGTAGAGTTCGCCAAGGCGGACGCCACGTATCCGCCAGGAATCATGGCCCAGCAGATTTTTGGCTGGCGTTCGCTCAGCGAGCTGCGTACCCTTGGGCCAGATGTCTCTGCCGATAATCACACCAGTCAGCTGTTTGAGATTCTCTTCCCCAAAACACCCTCGTGGTTTTTGTGGTCTAACTAAAAGGCACCCTAATGCACATGCATGAGCAACACTATCAAGAAGATCTCGGCGACGGTTATACCCTACGCTGGGCCACTCCCAGCGACAGAGATTCATTGCTCGACTTATACGGTTTTGTGTTTCGTGACGAAACCAACGGTTCACACAACACCTATCTCATGGCCTATGCCGACGATTTACTCAGTGGCCGACACCCAATGGGTTCCCCCGACGATTTTGCCGTAGTTGCCGACGCCGACAATCGCATCGTTGCCACAACCGTATTAGAGCGCATGCCCCTCGAATACGCCGGTGTGGCGGTTCCTAGTGGCCGACCCGAGCTGGTAGCGTCGCATCCTGACGTGCGTAATCGTGGCTATATCCGCAAAATATTCCAGCTCATTCATGCCAAAAGCACGGCGCGGGGTGATTTGATGCAGGGGATTACCGGGATTCCCTATTATTACCGCCAATTCGGCTACGAATATGCACTGACACTCGGAGGTGGACGGGTGGTACCGGTCCAAGCAATCCCCAAACTCGGGACAGACCAGCAAGAACCGTTTGTCGTGCGCCGTGCCCAGCACAGCGATATCATGCAACTATTGATGCTCTACGAGCGCGAGCGCAATCGCATACACAATCACCTGCCGATGCTGGTTACATCGCGCATCGATGCAAGTTATTTGCGCTACACCATGAGTGATGTCACCGGCCATGAGCCGTGGCTGCCCTACGTGATTACCCGGCCCGATGGCGATGTGGTCGGCTCATTCTGGAGTAACCGCATCCGTGGTGTATCCAACATTGGTGTCTATTCGTTGAGTACCGAGCCCCACATCCTGCTCAGCGACGTCTATCCGTCACTCTGTCGCGCCATGCTACGCATCGCCACCACCATCCCCATCTGGGACAACAAAACAGGCGAGATCGAACACATCCAATTCGGGCTAGGCGTCGATCATCCGGTCTACCGGACCATCGAGCAAGATATCCACAAAAGCAATCGCCCTTATGCCTGGTACATCCGGGTCGCGGATGTCGCCCAGCTCATCCAGCACATCGTCGCTCCTCTCGAACGCCGTTTATCACAGAGCGCCATGGCCGGCTATAGTGGTGAATTGACGTTTGATTTCTATCGTAGTGGCTTGCAAATGACCTTTACCAAAGGTCGCATCACCGCCACCAATTTACCCGCCAATGACGGCAGTCGCAAAGGCAAAGCGGGCTACCCACCCCATGTCTTTTTGCAACAATTGTTTGGCCTACATTCCATCCATGAACTCAAAGCCAGCCACCCCGATGTCTATTCGTCAGGCGAAGCCGAGGTATTGCTCGATATTTTGTTCCCCAAACAATCATCTTGGTTAGCACCATTGGACTAACGCATATGCACGATTTGGCGCATCCCGATTACATCACCACCCTCACTGGTGGTCTGATAGCCCGCTGGGCCAACCCCAGCGACATCCCAGCGATTTTGGCGTGCTACGGGGTGGCATTTGCCGACCATCCCAACGGGTCAGTCAATACCTTTGCCATCGGCTACGCCCAAGGGTTTTTGACCCGCAATCATCCTGCTGCTGGCGTAGCCGATTGTGCGATTATCTGTGACACAGAAAATCGCACGGTGCTGGCAGCCACGATTTTGATGCGCACCACCATTGATTATGCCGGCATCCCCATCCCGGTTGGCCGCCCCGAACTCGTAGCATCGCACCCTGCAGTACGCGGGCGTGGCCTCGTACGCCATATTTTTGCGATGATCCATGCCCGCAGTGCCCAGCGTGGTGAATACCTGCAGATGATTGCCGGCATTCCTTATTTTTATCGCCAATTCGGCTATGAATACGCCATCGCCTCTGCGGGGTCACGCAAAGTGCCGTTTAGTGCAATCCCACCGCTACCTGCAAGTGATAGCGAACCAATCACGCTCCGCCGCGCCACTCCCAGCGACATCCCCACCATCCTCGCGTTATATGCCCGCGATTGTCAACGCCAGCACGACGGCCAGCCCCTCAATATCACCGCCAACCTCGATGCGACGTACCTTGCATGGACCATGAACCCCCATACCGACGCCATTGACCCGTGGGTGCCCTATATGATTATCGACGGTGATGGAAACAGCGTAGGATATGCATTTACTTCGCGGATGCGTTGGCTCAACCACATCGGTATCTGGGGCATTGGCACAAATAGTCAATTCCCGTTGCACACCTTGTTTGCATCGATTGCGCGTGGGCTCATCGCGCTGAGCGATGCGATTCCTGCCCACGAAACAGCGCCAGCTCAAGCAGATACGCTCTTTTTTTGCCTGGGCGATACACACCCGATTTACCCCATCATCGAAACCTATCCGCATACCCGCAAGGCAGCCGATGCGTGGTATGTGCGTATCGACGATATCCCTCAATTCATCAATCACATCACGCCAGCACTCGTGCAAATGGTAGCAGATTCACCATTTGCCGGCTATGTCGGCACCATCGCCGTGTCGTGTTACCGATTTGGGTTCGACATCCAAATCAGCCCTGGCCATATCAGCGCTCAGGCCACCGCCCATGCCCAGACCAATGCCGTAGCGTTTTATCCACCGTTGGTGATGGTGCAACAATTACTCGGGTATCGAAGTTGTCAACAATTACAAGTGCACTACCCCGATGTACGGGTAGATGCGACTATTGCACCATTGATTGATGTGCTGTTTCCAGCACGTCCGACGTGGGTGGTAGCGTTGGATTAAAATTATGTCAATCAATTTTCGGTTTTACCATTGGCGGATTGTCAATTCAAGTGCGACAACGTGTGGGTAAATGAATCCTGTGCTGATTGCCAGTGCAAACATTTGCGTGGGCGCTGATTTATCGCATGCAGCGCAGCGGCGAGTTGTGCATCCGATATCGTCGCAAAATCGGTCTTTTTGGGGAAGAATTCGCGTAACAGTCCATTCGCATTCTCATTACTTCCCCGTTGCCAGGCCGCAAAGGAATCAGCAAAAT
>CANFUF010000172.1 GCA_947450095.1 Roseiflexaceae bacterium | reverse complement strand
GCAAATATATCGCTGTGATATTTAAATTACTTCCGCCGAAACTGCACAACGAATTAAAATCGCAGATTGAGCGAATAATTTCCCCATTTGGGCTTATCAATGCACCGCCGAACAATCAACGAGCCGCCTAGATTGGCGTAGGTATTGTTTATTGTAGACCAATTTTATGCCCGCACGTGCTGGGCATAGACGGCAATGAGTTGATCCATCGAGGCTTGCCAACTCTGGTGAGCCGCATAGGCCATGGCTTGCTGGGCGATGGTCTGGCGTAATGCAGGGTTGTCACGTAAGAGGGTCACGGCATTGACGAGTGCGTCGGGTTGGTTGGGGTCGTAGACTAGGCTGTTTTCGCCATGGCGTAGGGTTTCTTGGAGACCACCCACAAAGGGAGCTACCACGGGTAAGCCACAGGCCATGGCTTCGACAGGGGCGAGTCCAAAGGTTTCGCTTTGGGAAGGAAAAACAAAAATATCGGCGGCGTTGTAGGCGTCGATCAACTCTTCACCTTGGAGGACTCCAGTAAAGTGGGCATTGGTATGGGCGAATTGGGTATGGGCGATGGCTGATTCAGGACCACCCCCCACCATTGCCAGGCGCACGCCGGGCATTTGGGTGAGGGGGATAAGTGACGCAATATTTTTTTCACGGGATAAACGCCCTACATACAGCGCGATGAGCTCATCGGGATGGCCGTTGCTCAGGCGGGCACGCATGGCGTGGTTGCGTGGTTTGGTCCGGAACCGCTCGAGGTCGATGCCCCGGCGCCAGTGCTGACCACGCTTGATGCCACCGGCGGTGATTTGGGCCAAGGCGTGGCGGGAAGGGGCGAGGGTGAGTAAGGCGCGGTTGTGCCACATGCGAAAGAAGGCCCAGGCGATGGGTAAGCCCCAGGTGCCGGCGTACTGCGTGACATAATGAGGGATATCCATATGGACGGAGGCGATGAGTGGCACGTTGCCTATTTTGGCCATAATGACGCCCGCAGTGCCGATGAAGGTGGGGTTCATGACATGGATGATTTGTGGTTGGAATGCTTGGATGGCTCGTACGGCTGCAGGGGTGGGCAGGCTACAGTAGAGTTCGGGGTAGAGGGGGAAGCGTGGTCCCCAGGCGGGGTAGACGGGGTAGCCGAGGGCTTCGGTGGGGGCACTGGGTGGTCCAAAGATGATGACGTCGTGGCCATTGGCGCGGAGATGGCGGAGCATTTGTAGGGTGATGGTGACGACACCATCGACTTTGGGGAGAAATGTTTCGGTAAATAGTGCAATGCGCATGAATACTCGTGATACAAAGTGGTGATTGTGATTCACAATAGCATAATTTAGTGACATCAATGAATTGCTATTGTTGTGTGATAAACAGATGAACAGGGCGTAAAAAAGAGCCACATGGTACAATATGCAAGCAAATGGTTTTTTATAGGGGGTGTATGTTGATTTCCATGACACGTGTGTCGACGTTTTTTCGTGAGTCATCACCGGCGGTAGTGCGAATTCTGGCACATAGTTTGTTGTTTGGCTTGGCGGCAAGTGTGTCAGATGTGCTGTTTAATTTTTATTTACACAGCCTGGGGTACGGCAATGAAGTTGCTGGCCAGATGAATTCACTTTTTAGAATGGCGGGGTTCGTATTTGGGATTCCCTTGGGGATGTTGATTGACCGGCGTGGTGCGCTCAAAATTCTTTATTTTGGAATTTGCACCTATGCACTTGGGTGGGCATTGTTGTTGACCTGGACTGATATTCGGATTATTGCGCCGGTATATTTTTTGATTGGGGCGGCCAATATTGCCACATATACCTCGATTATTCCGTTGCTGAGTAGTGTGATTGAACCCAAACAACGGGCCACGTTGTTTGGAATTAATGCGGGGGCGACGGTGGCAGTAGGGTTTGTGGGGTCGTTGTTTGGTGGTGCGCTCCCTGGGTTGGTGGCGCCATTGCTGGGGGTGAGTGCTACGGATTCATTAGCGTACCGGGTGGCGTTGTTTAGTGTGACGATTATCGGTTTGATTGCGATTGTGCCATTGCTGGGGGTACATGCCGCAGTAACCAAGCAACAGAGTGATGGACGCATGCCGGTGTCGACCATGGATCAGACACCGATTCCGTTTCTGCGGATTATGGGGTTTGCGTCGCAGTCGTTGTTGTTGGGGGTGGCTGGTGGTTTAGTAGTGCCGTTCCAAAATTTGTTTTATCGCCAGCAATTTCATCTTGACGATGCCAAAGTTGGCTTAATTTTGGCGTTGTCGGCCTTTGCGATGGGATTTGGCAGCACCATTGGTGGTGCCATGGCCAAACGCTTTGGCTTGCGCCGCGCCACCGCATTATCGCGGCTATTGTCGGCACCGACATTGCTATTGATGTTGGTCCCGTCGTTGTGGGTATCATGTTTGGCCTATTTTTTGAGTCGTATCATGGTGGGGATTACCTTCCCGCTTGCAGACGCATTGGTGATGCAATCGGTGCCGGTGAAGCAACGCGGTACGAGTACTAGTTTGAGTAGCATGGTGTGGTCGTTGGGCTGGGCAGGGACGGCCTATTTGAGTGGTTTCATCCAACGCGATTATGGCTTTTATTGGGTATTTATTGCATCGGCAGTAGCTTATGCAGTGAATGCTGGGATTTTTTATTTGATTCCGTTCAAAGATGAAGGCCATTAAAGAGCTGATTGTATCATCGGAACAATATAAGTGATGATGGGGGCGACCATTGCGGTCGCCCTTAGCGGTGTCCACCGCAAAATCGGCTATGATGGATGAGGATTCATTTCTGAACCGAAAGCACAAGGCATACGCATGTCGCGATTTTCACAGTATTCCCCGTTGGTATGGCGGTTGATGGTGTTTGCCTTTATCATTGGATTAACGTCGAGTTTGCCAGATATTTTGTTTAATTTTTATCTGTTAAGTTTGGGGTTTGATAATAGTGTCGCTGGTGAATTAGCGAGTATTGTGCGTTTGGCGGGGTTTGCACTGGCGATTCCCTTGGGGATTGCGGTGGATCGTTTTGGCGGTATCCGTACAGTACAAGTAGCGGCAATAATCAATATTGCCGTGTGGTTTGCGATATTAAATGTGACAGACCTCGCGTTGTTGCGCGGGTTTTATTTTTTCTCGGGCGTCTTTTTTACGGCACAAAGCGTGGCCGTGCTCCCATCGATAATTCGGGTTACTACACCCGAACAACGCCCGTTTTTGTTCGGGTTGAATTTTTCGATTTTCATGGGTACAGGGGTCTTTACGGCATTAATCGGTGGCATGCTGCCGGGTATGATTGCGCAATTTAAAGGTATCGATGCGATGTCCACCGAAGCGTATCGGATGGCATTACATGGCGTCATCGTGCTGACGGGGATTGGGTTTGTGTCGTTGTTGGGCTTGCACCGTCGCATCATGAGTGCCACCACCAATCACGCTGAAGTGGCGACCCATAGTGAGGGTGTGCCGGTGCCACTGGCAACCATGATTTATCGTGTCCTTGGTCGGTTGAGCTTAGGCTTTGCGGCGGGGGTGTTTCATCCGTTTGTGAATATCTTTTTGCGCCAAACGTATGCCATTCCCGATAGTCAAATCGGAGCAACAATTGCGGTGTTTAGTTTGACATCGGCGTTGGGTGGCATGTTTTGTGGGGTGATTATTGCACGCTTGGGGATTCGCCGCGCTATTTTGGCGACGACGCTGGTCTGTGCATCGTTGGTGTTGGGGATTTTGTTGCCGAGTGCACTTTGGTTTATCGTCGTATATGCCATGTTGAGTTTTGTGATTAGCATGGTTTATCCCCTTGGTGATGTGTTGTTGATGGATTCGGTAGCGCCGGTGCAACGCGGGCTCGCGAGTAGTATGGCGATGATGCTGTGGTCGTTGGGGTTTGCCTTGGCGGCGATGCTGAGTGGGCGGTTACAAGTAGCCAGTGGCTTTACCGGACCGATTTTGTTGTATGCCGTAGGATTTGTGTTGACAGGGATATTGTATTGGGTGATTCGCTTCCCACGGTATGGGGTAGTGCAACCAACAGTGGCATAAATACGGGTACAATAGCGCGACACAACGATGTGTAGATTTAGCAACAATGAGGTGGTTTTTGTGATTGCAATGCGTAATCAATGGCGGGCGTTTACTGCGGGAGCATCTCCTGCGGTCTACCGGATTTTATTGCACGGCATGCTGTTTGGCTTGTCGTTTAGTATTGCCGACATGCTGTTTAATTTTTATTTACAAAGCCTAGGCTATGATAATTTAGTTTCGGGGCAATTACAGTCGTCGTTCCGGATGGCGGGAGTGGTATTGGGTATCCCGATTGGGATGATTATCGATCGGATTAGTGCCCAACGCATGTTGTATATTGGGATTTTGACCTATGCGATTGGTTGGGGTGTGTTGTTGATGGTGCATGGGGTGTCGATTACGACGCCATTTGGGATTATTTCGCCGTTGCAATTGATGAATATTTTGTATTTCATCATTGGGGCTGCCAACATGGCGACCTATACGGCAGTAGTGCCGTTGTTGAGCACGGTGATTGAGCCACAACAACGGGCGTCGATGTTTGGTATCAATGCGGCAGCGTCGACGATGGTGGGCTTTGTGGGGAGCATTGTGGCGGGAATGTTGCCGGGGTTTATTGCATCGCTGTTGGGGGTGTCGGCCACCTCTGAATCGGCATATCGCACGGCGTTATTTGGGGTATGTGGATTTGGGTTGTTGGCAGTTTTGCCATTACTTGGCATCCAAAAAGCGCGGCATCGCATGTCGAAAGATCCAGTTGTCGCAAGTACTGTGGTGCCAGATGGTGCCCATATTCCGCTGTATAAATTGTTTTTGTTTGCCACGCCGTCGATTTTCTTTGGGATTGCGGGTGGGATGTTTGTACCGTTTCAAAATTTGTATTTCCGGCAACAATTTGGCGTCAGTGATAGCATTGTTGGTTTGTGTATTGCGTTTGGATCGTTAGCGACGGGGATTGGCAGTATTTTGGGTGGATCGTTGGCGAAGCGATTAGGCATCCGCCGCGCCACAGCAGTGTCACGATTGATGGCTGCGCCGTTGATGTTTGTGATGTTGATACCGAGTTTTTATGTGGTATCTGTTGCATATGATATTAACCGGATGTTTGTGGGGTTGACGTTTCCGCTGTTTTCGGTGTTGATGATGCAATCTGTGCCGCTCAAACAACGTGGTACCGCTACCAGTATGAGTAGTATGACCTGGTCGCTGGGCTGGGCTGGGGCATCGATTTTGAGTGGCTATATGCAGGCCCAGGGCTCGTTCAATACCGTGATTATTGTGTCAGGGTTGAGCTATGTGGTGTCGGCATTATTAGTGCAATTTATGCCGTATACCGATAAATTACCAGACTAGAATAGCGTGTGTGCTAGCGCCCCCTTTTGGCATCTGCCAAAGGGGGGTATTTGTTGTTTTGCGGGCTGATGTGTGTGCGTGATGTGGGAAAGGCGTAACAAGGGAAGAGTGTCGCTACGGGTGGGATAAATGAGCGTACAATAGCGCTACACATCGGTGTGGAGATTTAGCAACAAAGTGGTGGCTTTAGTGTTTGCAATTCGTTCCCAATGGCGGGCGTTTACTGCGGGAGCATCGCCGGCAGTCTACCGGATTTTATTGCACGGCATGCTGTTTGGCTTGTCGTTTAGTATTGCCGACATGCTGTTTAATTTTTATTTACAAAGCCTAGGCTATGATAATTTAGTTTCGGGGCAATTACAGTCGTCGTTC
>CANFUF010000171.1 GCA_947450095.1 Roseiflexaceae bacterium | reverse complement strand
TATATTGACTTTAATTCAAAATGATATTAAAATGATATCATGAATACATCACACTACATTGCGCGTATCCACAGTGATTTGCTGAGTCTCGGACAATTGGGTGGCCCTGAGATGATAGCGATAACTGAGCGCCTCCTTCCCGCCATGTCACCCATCCTGCAACAGCGGTTAGTCGAGCAGATTACGTTGTTGGTGGCCGAACACAATCAGCTCGCCGGAGCAATCGTTCTCGAGCTTCGCATGACACCCGACGAGTTGCAGCTTGTCACCCCACAACTTGCACCAACCACCACAGAGCCCATCGGAGAATTGGATGCACGGTTTGCCTTGCGCTTACCGACAGACCTCAAAGATCGCATTGATCAACTAGCCGGTGCCGAGGGGATTTCGGCAAATACGTGGATGATCCGCACGTTGAGCACGGCGGCCACCACCCCATCCCCCACCCAGCACGGCCATTTCCGCATCGGGAGCACGATGCGTGGCCGTGGCAAGAGTTAGTCATCAGGTTTCATAACCACACAAAGGAGCACATCATGAGTTTTTGGCAAAAAGTAGTCAATATCGGCACCAACGAAACCCGCCACGACACATTCCCCTATACCCAGCCAATTGCCATTGTCGTCACAGGCAATAGTGGCGACATCGAAATCAGCACATCGACGGGCACAGACATCGAAGTAACCTTACACAGTCATGGCATCAATGCGGCCAAGCAACTCGCCGACATGCAGGTGCGCTATGATAGTGAGTTGCATCGCCTCGAAGTCAGTGCACCCGCAGCAAAATGGACAGTATTGACGGCAATAGACGTCACCATCTCTGCCCCAGCCTATACCAGCATCACCACATCCACCGCCGCTGGCGATATTGGTGTCCATGCCACGGCGACGACCATCCAATGTCGTACCACCGCCGGCGATATTGATGTGCATGGGGCACCCGCAGACGAATTAATCCTCACCACCACCGCTGGTGATATTGAAGTGGCTCAAGCAGCCACCCAAACGAGGCTACAGAGCACTGCCGGCGACATCGAGGTTGCAGTGGTAGGGCAGCCAGCCACGGTGCACGCCAAAACAACGGCTGGTGACATCGAAATCAGCATTGCCCGTGGCTTTGTGACCGACGTTAATGCCAGTACCTTGTCGGGTGAAATAACCAGCGATATTCAATTTGGTGGTACAAACAACAGTGATGAGCCCACCACCGTGACACTCGAATTGACCTCATTGTCAGGGGATATCCAGATTAAACGGAAGTAGTACGTTCTCACGACGTCGTTGTCTTGCACAGCGCACCCAGCGTTTTTGGGTGGTGGTAGCCGATGAATGTCTGCCGTTGTTATATGTCCTATGGCTCGCACGGCGCACCCAGCGGACGCCGAGAAAACGAGCGATTATCTACGGCGCCCCGAAATCAGTACATAGACGCCGTAGAATACTCGTCCTTACCCATTGACTTCGTACGTCACTTCCGACTTCCGACTTCACACTTCCTCCTTCGTGGCTGGTATACAATACAAGCACCAACATGAGGAATGGAGCATTGTGATGTCACACTTACCCGAAATTTTTGCGTATATCGAGGCCAACCGCGATGCCTCAATTGCCCGCCTAATGGACTACGTCAGCCGACCCAGTATCAGTGCCCACGGCATTGGTATCGGCGAAACTGCCGAGTGGCTCACTGCTTATTTGCGCGAACTGGGCTTCGAAACCACGTCATTCCCCACGGCAGGTTGGCCGATGGTGGTAGGGCGCTACCACAAACACCCCGACAAGCCGACGGTACTGTTGTATGGTCACTATGACGTGCAGCCACCCGACCCCCTCGAAGCCTGGATTTCGCCCCCCTTTACCCCCACCATCCGCGCCGGCCGCATCTATGGGCGGGGCGCTGGTGACAACAAAGGCCAACATTTCGCCCAGCTTTTGGGGCTCGAAGCGTGGCTCAAAGTGGTCGGCGATTTACCCTGCAACGTGACCTTTTTGCTGGAAGGCGAAGAAGAAGTGGGCAGCCCCAATCTGGCCACCTTTGTCACCAACCACAAAGAATTGCTCAACGCTGATCTAGTGATTACTGCCGACGGTCCCATTCACGAAGATGGCACCCCCCAAATCGAATACGGGGTACGGGGCGTGTTGTCGTTTGAATTGTATGCCCGCGGCGCCAACACCGATTTGCATTCGGGTAATTGGGGTGGCGTAGCACCACAACCACTGTGGCGGCTGGTGCAGGTACTGGCCACCATGAAAAACGCCCGTGGCGACATCACCATCCCCGGCATCATGGAACAAGTCGCGCCAATTACCGCCCTCGAACGGGCCGCCCTCGATGCCTTGCCTCTCGAACTCGAACGGGTGATGGCGGGTGTGGGCATGACCGAGCTCGATGGTCCCCCCGAAGTACCCTTTTATGACCGAATTGCCTGCCGCCCCACCTTGACCATCAACGGCTTCCATGGTGGCTACGGCGGCCCTGGCTCCAAAACCGTCCTGCCCCACGAAGGTTTGGTCAAATGTGACATGCGCCTGGTGGGGGGCATGAGCCTCGCTGCCTGCGAAGCGGCTATCAAGGCTCACGTAGCCAGCGTTGATCCCAGCGTCGAAGTGATTTTTGATGGCGGGATGGAACCGTCACGCACCCCCCTCGATTCACCGTTTGCCCAACCCATCCACAACGCCATCGTCACTGCCCAAGGAGTGTTGCCATACCACATTCCTTCGCTGGGTGGGAGTTTGCCCGACTATGTCTACACCAAAATCCTCGGTATTCCGGCCTTTGTAGTGCCATATGCCAATGCCGACGAACGCAACCACGCCCCCAACGAAAACATCATCATCGAATGCTTCATCAACGGCATCCGTACCGGGGCAGCCTTGGTCGAAGAAATCGCCAAAATCTAAAAAATCAGGGGTCGCACGGCATCACGCTGTGCGACCCCATCCCATTCCACTGGTGTTACCAACCTAAAACCACAACATCCAGCGCGGTACTGCAGCTTTATACGCCAAATATTGTGCCCCAAACGTCGCAGTCAACGACCGTTCTTCGAATGGGATGATATTCAGCTGTAAATTCAACACAAATATAATTGGAAAAACAAATGCAATTACATTGCTAGACACCAGCACAAACCCGATGATGGCAATCACCATCCCGAGATACAACGGATTACGCGAAAAGCGATAGAGGCCATTGGTCATCAGCACCCGATGCGTTTCGGCGCGTGGATTCAATTCGGTTTTGTCGAGCACGATAAATCGCCGAAATTGACTGCCTGTCAATATCAATCCCAGCACGGCACAAATACCACCCACAATTTGGTACCCCGCGCCATGCAAAAGATTGCCTTGTGGCACCAAAAACGCCAATAAAAAACTCCCAATGACACACACAATCACATGCAGTGGTGGAATTTCGGCAAACTTCATCCGATTGACTTCCTGGATGGAGTTTGGGTTGGACGGAGGGGTATTCATGGGCGACTACTTTCTGCCATACCATGTGCAATTTACAAAAATCTGGGAATAGTCGCCATTGTAGCACAAGGGGGTGCGTACACCACCATGGCGTACGCACCCCCACTATCCCCAACAATTACTCGACGCCGAGGTAGGCTTTTTGTACCGTTTCGTTGGTTTGGAGTGCCTGGGCGGTATCGCTCAACACGATTTGGCCCGTTTGGAGCACATAGCCACGATGTGCGACGGCCAGTGCCATCAAGGCGTTTTGTTCGACGAGCAAAATCGTCGTCCCTTGCTTGTTGATGTCTTGGATAATCTGGAAGATTTGTTCGACCAGCACCGGTGCCAGTCCCATCGACGGCTCGTCGAGGAGCAACAACGTCGGGCGGCCCATCAAGGCCCGACCGATAGCCAGCATTTGTTGTTCGCCGCCCGACAATGTGCCGCCCTTTTGGTTGATGCGTTCACGCAACCGCGGGAACAAAGTGTAGACCCGTTCGAGGTCTTCCTTCATGGTGACGGCATCGTTGCGGGTAAAGGCACCCATTTCCAGGTTCTCGAGCACGGTCAAGCGTGGAAAAATACGCCGGCCCTCGGGTGACTGCAACACACCCAAGCGCACGATTTCGTGGGCGGGCATGCGGTCGATGCGGGTATCGTTGAAGCTGATTTGGCCTTGGCGGGGACTGATAATCCCCGAAATCGTGCGCAGGGTGGTCGATTTGCCAGCGCCATTGGAGCCAATCAGGGTCACAATTTCGCCAGCGTTGACGGTCAACGAAATCCCTTTGAGGGCGTGGATATTCCCATAGTAGGTATGCACGTCTTGGAGTGTCAAAATAGGCGTAGCCATTTTATGCGCCTCCTTGTTGGGTCTGTTTTTGTGCCATCGCCGCAGCGCCACGCCCTAAATAGGCTTCGATGACTTGTTCGTTGCTCCGGATATCGCTGGGCAGGCCTTCGGCGATTTTGGTGCCCCGGTCGAGCACCGTAATCGCCTCGGAAATATCCATGACCAGCTTCATGTCGTGTTCGATTAGCAAAATCGTAATCCCGCGCTCATCGCGAATCCGGCGGATGAGCTGGGTCAATTCGGCGGTTTCTTGGGGATTCATCCCCGCCGTGGGCTCATCGAGCAACAGCAATTGCGGGTCAGTGGCGAGGGCGCGAGCGATTTCGAGGCGCCGTTGATCGCCATAGGGCAAGTTTTTGCTGATATCGTCGGCCCGACTGGCGTCAAGCCCCACATAATCAAGGAGTTCGTGGGCTTTTTGACGACTAGCAGCTTCTTCACGGCGAACGCCTGCCACATTGGCCAAAATCCCCAACACGCCGGCCCGCATACGCGTATGCATTCCTACCATCACGTTTTCGACGGCGGTCATATTGGCAAACAAGCGGATGTTTTGGAAGGTACGGCCAATCCCAGCGGCAGTGACATCGTGTGGTTTGAGTCCTACGAGCGACTGTCCGGCAAAAACGATACTGCCCGCCGTGGGCACATACAACCCGGTAATCATGTTGAAAAAAGTGGTTTTACCGGCACCATTGGGGCCAATCAGGCTGGTAATCGAGCCTTGGCGCACATTGAAGTTGACGTCGTTGACGGCAGTCAAGCCACCAAATTGTTTGGTAACACCACGCGTTTCGAGGATATTAGTCATGAGACACCTCGGCATCGACGGAAGGCATAATGCGGGCCGCACGTCCACTCGGTACCAACCCTTGGGGCCGCAAAATCATCATCAAAACCAACGTCAAGCCAAACAACAACAAACGGAAGTCGGAAGCAAAATTGATTTCACGCAGCGACACATTCCCCGAGGCCATAATCAGTTTTTGCACCACGGTCGAAAATTGGGGCAAAAAGAGCCGGTCGGCGAATTGGATGATAATCCCACCCAAAATCACCCCCGACATATTACCCAAACCACCGAGGATGACCATGCACAACAACATGACCGATACATCAAAACGGAAGCTTTCGGGGAAGATGGCACTGATGTACGAACCATAAAACGCCCCAGCCAAGCCACTCACCGTGGCGCCAATCGCAAACGCCAACAATTTGACATTGACGGTGTTGATGCCCATGGCACCGGCGGCCAGCTCGTCTTCACGCAATGCAGTCCAAGCCCGCCCGAGTCGTGAATTGCGCAAACGCGAAATGAAAAAAATCGAAATCAGCATGATGCCCAAAATCAAAAAATACCATGGAATCGGCGTACTCGGACTGAATTCACCGATGACCGGCAACCATGGCCGATTAATTGG
>CANFUF010000170.1 GCA_947450095.1 Roseiflexaceae bacterium | reverse complement strand
GTCATTATATGCCCCCCCCGTAAAATCATCGGGGTGCGATGGGATCATCGTGGGAGTGCCATGGGATGACACCCGAACATAATCGTAGGGGCGTCATTATATGCCCCCCGTAAGATCGTCGAGGTGCAATGAGATCATCGGTGGGTGCCATGGAATGACACCCGAACATAATCGTAGGGGCGTCATTATATGGCCCCCCCGTAAGATCGTCGGGGTGCGATGGGATCATCGGTGGGTGCCATGGAATGACACCCGAACATCATCGTAGGGGCGTCATTATATGGCCCCCCCGTAAGATCGTCGGGGTGCGATGGGATCATCGTTGGAGTGCCATGGGATGATACCCGAACATAATTCATTAAGGTGGCGTATGGAACGGAACATTAAGGCGGTGGTCCGACTCTTTAGTGTAACTGTTATAATTACACGGTAAATTGTCAAAGGTTGTAATATGCCACACACACCATTTATTGGGCAACGGATATTGGTGGTAGATGACGATGCAGGTATTCGCGAAATCGTCGTCGATTATCTGCGTCATACCGGGTTTGCGGTGTGGGACGCCGAAAACGGTGCGGTTGCGCTCCAAATCTGTCAATCACACCAATTTGAATGTATTTTGCTGGACTTAACGATGCCCGAAATGGATGGCGAGGCTTTTTTGCAGGTATTTCGGCGTACCAGCCATACTCCGGTGATTATTGCGTCGGCCCGCATTAGCGAAGACGACAAAGTGCATTTTTTGGAAATCGGGGCAGATGACTATGTCATCAAGCCGACCAATCTACGCGAATTGGTAGCCCGTATGCACGCGGTGTTGCGCCGCACGATGCAAACGAGTGCACAGGCCTTGAGCACACTCACGATGCAACTCGACCCAGTCCGTCGTAGTGTGCAGATTGGTCAGAAAGAGGTCTTTTTGACACAGACGGAGTATTTGATTTTTTCACAATTGATGATGCAAAAAGGGACGCCGTTAAGTCGGTTTGAATTGGCTGAGATAGTGTTTCAAGATACGTCAGTTTTTGGAAATTATCGGAGCATTGATGTACATATTCGCAACATTCGTAAAAAAATCGAACTAGATCCGGAAAATCCGGTCTATATTGTGATGAAATACGGAATTGGATATATGTTCAATGAGTAATAATTTACCATCAGACAACAGTATTTTTTTCCCCTTAGTAGCCCGATTAAAACTCAAAAAATTCCGGGCACGGGTGATTGCACTGCTGTATATTGCGATAATGCCGTTGATTGTCGTGACAACGATTTGTTTGTGGTGGTTGATGCGCTATTGTGTCGACCCCACGCAAATGGGCGTGCCAATGGTTGCCCAATGTACGACCATGCCGTATTGGGTGTGGGTGGCAATTGTATTTTGTGCAATGATTTACATTTATTTATTGGCACGTGATGCCCTGACCCGTTTGGATTATATTAAAAGCACAATTGTGCGCTCGTTGACGACCAATCGGTGGGCTGATGATGAAGCACAGACTATGTCAAACGATATGGTGCAATTTATTGGTGATATCGAAGGACTCAGTAGCGAACCGCATCAACGTATCATCCAATACCAACAAATTCATGCCAATATGACCCACGAATTACGCAATCCGCTCCATACGGTAGGGATCGCAATTGATAGCATGCGCGCGCAATCAATTGCGCCGACGCCCCAAATGTTGGGGCTACTGTATGGCGAAATCCAACGCGTCCATCGGCTCGTTGATGACATGCAGACGCTGTCGTTACTTGACCTCGACAAATTCCAAATCACTCCCCAATCACTGCCAATTGCCGAAATTGTGGGATATGTGGTGGCAAACAAATCCGTAATTGCTAATGCCCAACACATCACCTTGGTTGTTGAATCGTCCGATGAATCATTATTTGTCACGGTCGATTCCGACCGAGTGATACAAGCGTTGATGAATATTGTTGACAATGCGATTCGGCATAGTCAACCCCAAAGTCAGATTTTGTTGGTTTATGGCAGTGGCGATAATAACTTGTGGATCCGAGTCAGCGACGCCGGTACTGGCATTGCGCCCGATGAATTGCCGCATCTGTTTACCCGCTTTTATCGGGGCAGTACCCCTCGTGGCCAAGGCTCTGGGCTCGGGCTTGCAATTGTACAAGCGATTGTGCGTGCGCATGGGGGCACGGTGACGATTGACTCGACGGTCGGAGTTGGCACCACCGTCACGATGCGCTTCCCGGTGCGCTAACGACGGTTTATGCTGTGTCTTGTGTTGAAAAAAGTGCATGGCGCCAAGCACCATGCACTGCCAAATGCTATTTTTGTATAAACACGCGTTAGATGGTTTGCCCGGCATAATCCTGTGCACGGAAGAAATACCCCGTGGTGCCGTCGGTGAGCAAGGCTGGTACTAATGCGCCCGGCAACACGGATTCAACGGCGCCGGGGGCGTTGGGGCCACCCAAATCGGTGCGCAACCAGCCCGGATCGAGCAGGTTGATGAGCACGCCAGCTGGGGCAAGTTTGCCGGCAGTGTCGGTGACAAATTTGTCGACGGCAGCCTTCGAAATCGAGTAGGCAATCAACTCGGGTTGATCTTTGATGCCTGAGGTCAGATTGATGATGCGACCCCAACCCCGCGCAACCATGCCCGGAATTAGGCTGTGGCAGATGTGAATCAGGGCGGTGACGTTGACGGCGAAGCTCCGCTCGAAATCAACCACCGGGATGTTTTGCCAGTCACCGCGGTAGGGGGTCATGATGGCGGCGTTGTTGTAGACGATGTCGATGCCGGGAGTTTGGGTGTGCACACTGGCCAGCATGGCGTCGACTTGGGCGATATCACTCAACTCGGCGGCTACTTGGATGACCTGCACGCCGGTGGCGCGCAAATCGGCTGCCAAGGTATCTGTGCCGGCGGTATCACGGCTGTGCAACACGACGTTGCAGCCGTAGCTGGCCAGACCCATGCTGACTTGGCGTCCGACGCCCCGACTGGCACCGGTGATGAGTGCCCATTTGCCGCGAATATCGGCTTTTTGCATGATGGTCTCTTTCTTTTCAAAACGATTAACCCATTAACTGGTAAGCGCTTTCCAATTAACGCATAAAGGCATTTTAGCGTGGATTGGGGAATCATGCAAAAACACCGTGCGGGAGCTGGGTAACTCCGCACGGTGCTGGTGATAACGGACTATTTTTGGTGAATCCTACAGCGTCGCCGTACCCCCTGCCGGGATATGCACGACCCCGCTGGCGAGATTGATGACGCCACTCACCCCGACAGGCAAGGTCACTCGGCCCCGCAACACCCCATGGTCGCGCCAAAATGCGCTGTGGATGTGGCCGTTGGGGTGGGGGGTGACGGCACTGACGCGTTGCAACGGTCCGAGTTGGGGCGTGATGGCGACCTCGGCAAAGCCAGGTGCTGCCGGCCGGACCCCCACCAAGGTGGCGTGATAGTGGAACAAGGGGTGGGCGCCCCAGGCATGACAATCCGAGCGTGATGGTTCGGGCATTTCGACGGTGGTTTTGAGGCCTTGGGCCGGCAAATCAAACCAGAGTTGCATGCGCTGCAACAGCAGGTCGATTGCCCCCATGGTGCGGTAGGTTTCAAACAAATAATGGCTGAAATAAATCGTGGCGCGGGCCATATCGGGGCGAGTTTGGAGCGCTTGTTGCATTTTGGCGATATGCGTGGGTTGGGCGATACCACTGAGGATAGCCAGACATTGGGCATGCTCACTCACCAGCGGTTGACCAGCAACTTCGTAATAGACGCCGGCGGCCTCGTCCCACAGGTGGGCATCGAGGGCATCACGGGTCTGGGTGGCATGGTCATGCCAGCGCGTGGCCATGCTAGCTTCGCCATAGTGGTGTTCGAGGTCGGCGGCCAACTCGAGGGTATAGACGAGGTGCCAGTTGATGGTGGCACAGGGGTGGCGGTCGGCGTGGGGTGGCATACCGCCTTGCCAGCCCGGCACCCAGTCCACAAAGTTCCAGCCGGCGGGTGGGTTGATGAGCCCGTCGGGGCGGCGTTGTGATACAAAGGCGTCGAGTACGTTGCGGATGCCCGGAAGCATGGTTTTGACCAAATCAGGCTGATTGCGCCAATGAGCGATGTCGTGCACCATGGCAATCCACCACAACGAAAACGGTGGAATGATTTGTTGCACGCGACTAGGGTAGCGCGATTGGGTCAGGTTGCTGGGGATGCGTGATTGATGAAATAGTTTGATGGCTTTGGCCGGCAAGCGGTCGTCGCCGGTCAGTACATGCGTGACCAGGGCTTCGAGGCGGGTGTCGCCCACATACATCAGTTGCTCGTAGTAGGGGCAATCCATGTAGGTTTCGTGGGCACACATCTGCAACACCCGTTGCATCATGGGGATGACCGCGGTGAGGCGTTGATCATCGCAATCAAAGGTGCCGCTGAATTGGAATGGATAGCCGGTTTCGGCGATGGAGATGCGCTCGATAATGAGTGCTTCGTCTGCGGTCGCGACACAGATTTCGATGTAGCGCCCCGATTGCCACCACAGACTGGTATGCATGGCCTGGGCCGACCCATCACTGATGAAGGTGTCGCCGACGCCATTAAAAAATTTGCCGTTGATTTCGTTGCGGTTGGTTTTGACCCGAAAAAATTCACTCGGATTGCTACTCAGTGCCTCTTCCCAGTCGACACGCACGCTGGCGTCACGCCCGCCACTAATGGTGAGTTGTGGATAGGCACAGACGTATTCGTCGATGTCGATGATGACCCGTTGGCTGGTGTGGGCAGGGATGGTGAGCGGCGCCGTGCCAGCGAGTAGTGCTTGCCACGCCCCATGCAGATGCGCTTGGTTGCGGTTTGTGTCAACGGCTTGGTGCATGCTTTGGCTGGCGACAGTATCGTCGATGTAGCGCACCGTCCCGAGGTTGCGGGAGTCGTGGCGCATGGGGGGGAGCGGCGCGGGTTGTAAATGTTTGCCGCTACCCAGTTCATAATCAATCAACGTATCTTCGCCATGATAGACATTGGTGGGTGTCTGCCAATCAGTGCCGGCGCCGTGTTGCCAATCCCAGTCATGTTGACGGGCGTCAAAAATGATATTGCAGCCGGTGCCCCAGGCTTGCTTGGGTTTGGTAAAGGTATAGCTGTGTAGCGATTTGGCTTGCCACGGGGCGCTACCGGTCGCTACGGTGGTGTGCCATGGGTCATCGCTGGCAACGATGAAGCTATGGCTATGGCCGATTTGGGCATAGGCAGCCTGATCGCCGAGGCTCCACACCAATGCCGCCAAATGATGGGTGCCGGCGCCGAGGTGCAGGGTGTGGCTGTGGTAATGCCACATGCTTTTGTCGCCCCGCTCGGGACCACGACTAAGGCATTCGCCATTGACATAAAACTCAAAGCGTTCATCGCCACTGACCTGTACGGGGATAGTGCTGGGGGCGGTGAGGGTGATTGCGAGGTGGAAAACGCTGACTTGGGGTGGGGTGGCGGCGCTCCCGCGAATCCATTGTGCGGGCCAACGTCCGTGTTGATGCCATTGCGTCATTGCAGTGCCTGTTTTCTGGTGGCAAAAAGGATGCTGGCAATATTATACCGGTTGCCACGGCAAGGTATGCGCCCTGTGCGAGCCAAAAAGCATCTCGCTGGCACGCCCAAGGAGATTCCACGCCGGTGGCATACACCGGCATGGAATGACGCTAGACGAAGGTATGCGCCCTGTGCGAGACAATGAAGACACTAGCGCTTCGCCCACACCACCAAGGCAGCCACGAATTCGCGCAAATTGTCACGGACTTTGTGGTCTACCAGCTCACCATCTTTAAAGG
>CANFUF010000169.1 GCA_947450095.1 Roseiflexaceae bacterium | reverse complement strand
TCCCACGTGTTACTCAGCCGTGCGCCACTCACCCCGAAGGATGCGTTCGACTTGCATGTATTAGGCACGCCGCCAGCGTTCGTCCTGAGCCAGGATCAAACTCTTCATAAGTGGTAGAACCACACACTTACGTGTGTAGAACCGCCCACGCTGACAGAAACATTATTTGTTATATGGTCGTCACGATTCAGTTGTGAAGGTGCGGAGGCGATAAAAAATTGCCGACTTTGCAATCGGACTTTTTTATCTTCTCACTTGTCTTGTCGCCACTCGCTCGGAGGAGTGAGTTCTTTTGGCAACGTTTGAAAGTTTACCACAGATTGCATCGCTTTGTCAAGGAGCAATTTGTTTTGACTTTCAGCAATCTTGGCGGTGACCGTTTCGATTGCGACGCCCCATGGCGGTAAAAAAGATAATACCATGGATTGGAGGGGTTTGTCAAGGGGAATTTCATATGAATTTGATATTGGCTTAATCAAATCTCTGCGTTCATCAATCAATGACTCGTGTTCACCTCATTCCATCGTACACATCACATCATCCAAAGCGAACAACTAAACCAGTTTTTGTGCATAAGAATCACCAAAACGATACAAAAAATGGTCGTAGATTATTCATCTACGACCACAACTGCTAAATCATCAGTTTATAGTGCTTGACTGATTTTTGCGACCATCTCGGCAAAATCTGCTTGGGACATCGATTTATGTTGCCAAAACTGAATCACCCCATCATCATTCCAGCGCGGAATAAGATGCACGTGATAATGGAACACCGTCTGGCCTGCTGCCGATCCATTGTTTTGCATGATATTGATGCCGTCAGGCTGCAACGCTTTTTGTAGCGCCGCTGCCACTCGTTGCGTCGTCCGCGCAGTCGCCAACAATTGGGCGTCGCTGAGTTCCATCAGGGTAGCGACTTCGTTTTTGCAGATGACCAGGGTATGGCCAGGGGAAGCCGGCGCAATATCGAGGAAGGCTAAGGTGTCCGCGTCTTCATACACCTTCAATGCGGGGATTTCGCCATTGATGATGCGGGTAAAAATCGTCGCCATTACATACTCCTTTAGGTGGACTGTTTTTTGGTGATTAATTGCCACAATGCAGGGATAGGAAAGAGCAACAAATACAGATTGGGCAGCCACCAGCCCAAATCAAACTCACCCCGGAATGCCCAAAACCCGATTGCCATGCCACCGGCAACCATCGTCAATGTCAACGACATCGTTTTGAGCGTATCTGATTGGTACGGTCGCAACAATGCCCAGAGACCGGTGATTGACGCCAGCATATCTAATGGAAAAAAAGACCAGTTCCATGCCACCATGAGCGGATTGTCATGTGCGGCATACAACCATTCAGCAGGTAACAAATGGAAGGCGGTAGTAGTCCAATAAAGGATAAAGCCTACATCAGCGATCCACATCAATCTTTTGGTCCACATACACCAGATTCTCCTACTTGCGGCGCTCACGTGCCAAATAGGTCGTCAGTTGGGGCAGTGTCCAGGTATTGATAACGTGGGCAGGCACTGCACCACCACGGCGGGCCGTCGCCACCCCCTGCTCAATCCAGGCATGATTAGTCACGTCGTGGGCATCGCTATTAACACTAATCACCGCGCCCGCAGCCAACGCGACCTGCACCAATTCACCGTCGATGTCGAGGCGATCGGGCCCGGAGTTGACTTCGAGGGCCACGCCATGTTGGGCAGCCGCCACAATCACTCGCTCCATGTCGACCGGTGCACCCAAACGGCCACCGAGGATGCGCCCACGGGGATGGCCGATGATATCGACAGCCGGATGAGCAATTGCCTTGAGTAAGCGTTGCGTCGCTACTTCGGGTGTTTGGCGCAGGTTGATATGGGGCGATGCCACCACGATATCGAGCTCGTGCAAGATGCCATTGGGCAAGGCTAAATGCCCATCAACCAAAATATCCACTTCGACGCCGTGTAAGAGGTGGAAATCTACTCCGGCGGCGTGGTATTCCGCATTGACCATATCAATTTCGAGGCGTTGCGCGCGCAAGCGTTTGCTGTCAAGCCCATTGGTGACCCCAATCAATGCGCCGTGATCGGTAATTGCGGCGTGGGTGTATCCCCGCAACCGAGCCGATTCGGCCATTTGGGCAATCGAGCCGTTGCCATCACTCCAGGTGGTGTGCATGTGCAAATCACTCTGCATATCGCCGATCGCCAATAGTGGTGCGAGTGTCTGTGGCGGGGGGGCGTCGGCGCTGTAGTATTCGCGAAGCTCTGGGGGAATCCACACCATTCCCAGCAATGCATACAATTGTACTTCGTCGGGCACATCGTATATGACCCCGTGGCGGTATAAACCGTCACGCTGTAACGTAAACCCGTGGTGCTCGGCTTGTTTTTGTAACCATAACCGATGGGCATCATTACCGGTATACATGGCCAAGGTAGCACCCCAGACTGCGGGAGTCGCCACCTGCACTTCGAGGGTCATGCCGTTTTGTAAACGGGCCACCACGTGTTGTTGTTGCAATTGTGGCTTGACCAACAACGCTAGCCCACTAATTTGTTGTGCACAGGCGATTGGGTCATGGCTGACCACCACGATATCGAGGTCGCCGATGGTGGTCTGGCCACGGCGCAGGCTGCCCGCCCAAGATACATCAATAACGGTGGGCAATTGGCGCATTTCGTTGAGCAACGCCTGCCCCATTTGCCAGGCATGGAGGAGCAAGGTGCGTTCTTCGCGATCGGCTACCGCATCGATGCCTTCACGGATACCTGCCACGGTGCGCGCGCCAATGCCTTTGATTTGCACCAAGCGACCACTGTCGATGGCGTCGCGCAAATCAGCCAACCCCGTAATCCCCACTTCGTTGTAGAGGCGGCCGGCAGTGCGGGGGCCAATGTGGGGCACACGCAACAATTCGCGCACGCCGACGGGCATGCGTTCTTTGAGGCGGGAGTAGTATTCGATGTCGCCGGTCACAAACAATTCGGCGATTTTTTCGGCCATCCCTTTGCTCAAGCCCTCGACGCGATCAAGGTGTTGGTGTTGATAGAGCTGGGTAATGGCGGTCGGGGCATCGGTGACGGCGCTGGCCGCACGACGATAGGCGATAACGCGAAAGCGATCCTCACCGAGGATTTCCATCAAATCGGCAATAGCCGCAAAGAGTTGGGCAATATCGTGATTGGTGAATTCGTCAATATACATGCATATCCTAAAAAAAGCGGCGTTGTTCGCTAGTTTTGCCTTCACCGGCATTGTCAGGCGCGGTGAGGCCGAGGTGTTCATAGGCCCGGCGCGTCACCACCCGTCCGCGGGGGGTGCGATGGAGCATGCCTAATTGGAGCAAAAACGGCTCGTAGACATCTTCGACGGCGTCGACTTCTTCGGCGAGGGCGGCGGCAAGGGTTGATAAACCGACCGGTCCGCCGCCAAACATCTCGATGATGGCGCGCATCAAGCGCCGGTCGTTTTCGTCGAGCCCGAGCTGATCGATTTCGAGGCTGGTCAATGAGCGCACGGCAACTTCTTGGGTAATCACCCCATCAGCGACGACTTGGGCATAGTCGCGCACCCGCCGAAGCAAACGATTGACGATACGTGGCGTACCACGACCACGGGCGGCAATCTCGCGGGCTCCTTCAGGAGTCATTTGCACACCAAGGATGCGTCCGGCGCGTACCACGATGTCATTGAGGGCATCGACCGAATAAAACTCCATGCGTTGCACCAAGCCAAAGCGGTCGCGCAACGGCGAGGTCAGCAACGCTAGGCGCGTCGTCGCGCCAATCACGGTGAATTTGGGCAAGCTGAGGCGCAAATTACGAGCGCCGGGGCCTTTGCCCACCACGATATCGAGGGCGAAATCTTCCATGGCGGGGTAAAGGACTTCTTCGATGGCACGATTGAGGCGATGGATTTCGTCGATAAACAAAATATCGCCTGGTTGCAGATTGGTCAAAATCGCCGCCAAGTCCCCTTGGCGTTCGATGGCCGGGCCCGAGGTGATTTTGATTTGTACGCCCATTTCATTGGCCAAAATCATGGCGAGGCTGGTTTTGCCTAACCCAGGCGGGCCATAGAGCAAGGTATGGTCGAGTGACTCACTGCGGCCGCGGGCGGCATCAATGCTGATAGATATTTGTTCGACGACTTTTTCTTGACCGATAAATTCTGATAAGCGCCGGGGGCGCAGGCTTTTTTCATCGTATTGTTCGTCGTCTGACGCATTGGGGGTGACTATCCGGGGCGGCTCAGACATAGCGAAACTCTCCATCACATATGAGTCATACCTACTACGGGTATTGTAACGTGAAATCGATTTAGCTCGCACAGGGCACACAGGATTAGCTCGCGTAGGCACACAACGCACGCAGAGATTCTTTTTTATAGTATTCTTTTTCTTAAAAAATCAGGCCGGCGGTGACAAAAAAAGCACCGATGAGGACAATCCCAAGCATCCGCACAAAGCGCCCACAAAAGACGGCGCTGGCAAAGATCCAAAAGGGCACCCCAAACGCGCCCGCCGCCATCCCAGCCACATCAAACAAGGGGTTGGGCGGTGCAGACATGGCAAATAGCGCCACAAAGGCCCGCACGGGGTGGGTCATTTGGGCGGCAATCCATCGTGAAAAACGGGTACTTTCGAAGGCTTGGCGGCCACTGCGCCCCACGGCATAGCCACTGATTTCGCCAACCACCGAACCCAACCCGGCCGCCAGCGCCACCAACACCAGATGATAGAGGTCGTGGTATTGTTGGGCGATATGCATGACGACGGGAATATATGGCACGGGCACGATGATGGTGGCAGTGGCGAGTGCGGTGACACCAAAAACCCCGGCAATTGCATAATTGCCGAGGATGGTGTAGTCGATAGGGATAAAGTAGAAGCCGACATTGATAGCTATCATCAAGATTATCATGCCAATGATGGCGTTACGGCGTTGTGGCACGAGCACTTACCTCTTGGTGGCGCGTTTGCGGCCTCGAATTTGCCATGACCAGCGGGCTGTACCGCCGAGTACACCGACCCCTGCAACTGCGCCCAGCCACGCCCATGGACTACCGGCAAGTGGCACCGCATCAGGCGCGACCAAAATAGCTTGATCGGCGGGGGCAGTTTTTGTTGCTGGACTGGTTACTGCACCTTTGAGCATGTGGGTCTCAGCAGGTTGCATAGCGACTGCGCCAAACAGCAAACAGAAGCAAAGACTCATCGCCACACCGAGGGTGGGGAAGAGTTGTCCGCCTGGAGGGCTAATCAACCACCAGCGCCAGCCGCGGGCTTGGTGTAAGCGCTGGGGATCGATCCGGAGCGACCGCGGTGGCTTGAGGGTAGGCATGGTGCGCATGGCGTCCTGGGTCAAGGCCAGCTCAGTATAGGCCTCTTGGAGTGTATCATCCATTTGCATGCGCTGACGCAACGTTGCCGCATTGGCGGGTGATAATTCACCGTCGAGCAATGCGGACAATTGCTCCATATCTTGAGTGGTTATTGTGTGTTTCGTCTTCATGATTTCACCTACGTATTACTTTCAAGAGTATGACGCCTGACCCTCGGTAAGAGTTCCGCAGCCACAAGTAATTCGCGTAATCGCGACCTCGCACGATTAAGACGGGATTTCACTGTACCAATATTGATACCAGTCATATCGGCAATTTCTTGGTATGACAAGCCTTGGATATCACTTAATATGATTACTTCGCGTTGGTCATCGGGAATTTCTGCCAATGCACCGGCGATGGTTTTTTGGAGTTCGCTTTTCATCAAGGCTGCTTCGGGGCCGTCGCCGGTATCGGCGAGTTGCATAGCCGGGGTATCGTCGTCGTCGCGTTCGAGGTCGAGTGACACACTAGGTCGGCGTTTTTGGCT
>CANFUF010000168.1 GCA_947450095.1 Roseiflexaceae bacterium | reverse complement strand
GGAGTAGACTTGACAAAAGGAGTGAAACAGTGCAAATATATCCATGGCTTTTCCTTATTTTTGGGGGTGAGATACCAAAAATATACAGGAAAAGCCACTTTTATGCCACTTTCAATTGGCGTAGGTATTGCGATTTGGCCAATTTTTTATTGATAAAAATAAATCAGGTGTTTTAGCGTACATTAATGATCATGGTTTTATATTTAATCCCACCTTTAAGGGAATGCGCTGGAATTTAATGAATTCCTTTGATGAAATATATATACTTGACCTACATGGAAATTCCAAAAAGAAAGAAAAAGGTGTCGATGGATCTAAAGATGAAAACGTTTTTGATATTCAGCAGGGAGTTAGTATAAATATTTTTATTAAATCTGGAAAGAAAAAAGAAAATGATTTAGCAAAAGTTTTTTATTATGATCTATTGGGTACAAGAAATATGAAATATGAATATCTACTTGATAGTAGTTTTAAAAATATACCATTTAAGGAAATATTACCTAATAGCCCGTTCTATTTCTTTTTACCTAGTAACTCAAACAATATTGAAACTTACGAATTAGGATTTTCAATGGCTGATTTTTTTAATATTGGAGTAACAGGAACCGTTACTGGTAACGATAATCAATTAATTGGGGCAAATCATGCTGAACTAAAAGAGAGACTCGAAAGTATTATTAATTCATCTATTGATAGTACGCTCATTAAGCCCATCGAATACAGACCTTTTGATAAAAAAGTGATGTATTTTGTAGAAACATTTATTAAGAATCCATATCCTCAAATTTCAGTTCCAGACTCGTATAGAAGCCGATATACGGTTATGAAACATTTAGCCAATTCAGACAATCATTGCTTGATTATTGGTCGACAAGGGCAAGTAGTTGGTGATATGCCTTGGAATATAATTTTCATTTCAAATAACATTGTAGACTTAAATATGTTTTATAGAGGCGGTGGTGTTGTAAATCCCCTCTACCTCTACCCCGACAGCACCGACCAGCAGAGCTTTGCCCAGGGCGCAGTGCGCACGCCCAACCTGAACATGCAGATTGTGGCGCAAATGGCGGCCCAGCTGGAGTTGACGTTTACCCCCGAAAAAGAGGCACAGCCTGGCACCTTTGCCCCGATCGACATTTTGGATTACATCTATGCCGTATTGCATTCGCCCACCTACCGCGAGAAGTACAAGGAATTCCTCAAAATCGACTTCCCACGGGTGCCGTACCCCAGCGATGTCGCCACGTTTTGGCAGTTGGTGCGGTTGGGGGGCGAATTGCGCCAGATCCATTTGCTCGAAAGCCCTAGCGTCGAGCGCTACATCACGCAATATCCCGAATCGGGAAGCAATCAGGTTACTGCTATTCAATTCCGCGCTACTGAGCAGCCTGACGGGGACGGTGCCGTTGGGCGGGTCTATATCAACGACACGCAGTACTTCGACAGTGTGCCACAGCGGGCATGGGAGTTTTTTATTGGGGGCTATCAACCAGCGCAAAAGTGGCTCAAAGACCGCAAGGGGCGGACGCTGGACTACACCGATATTTTGCACTACCAAAAAATCATCGTGGCCTTGACAGAGACGCACAAATGCATGCAGGCTATTGATGCAATCGCCATCGAGGCAATCTAAATCACGCCTGCATGGACGTGTGAGCGATCGCACATATTACCATCCTGGCGTCATTGCATGCCGGTACGGAGATTGCACTGCGCCGGTGGCGCCATGCAATGACGTTGGGGTGATGCACTGCGCCTTCACCCTCACCCCAACGTCATTCCATGCAGGGTGCTGGCACCCGGAGCGTGGAATCTCCGTGGGTTTGCCAAGCAAGGATTGTCAACGTATACGCTCCAGTACGGAGATTGCACTGCGCCGGTGGCGCCATGCAATGACGTTGGGGTGGTGCACTGCGCCTTCACCCTCACCCCAACGTCATTCCATGCAGGGTGCTGGCACCCGGAGCGTGGAATCTCCGTGGGTTTGCCAAGCAAGGATTGTCAACGTATACGCTCAGGTACGGAGATTGCACTGCGCCGGTGGCGCCATGCAATGACGTTGCAGGTGCGCTGCCTCCTCCGCATGCCCTGATATGAGAAAACAAGGATTTTTCTTTTTGATTTGCGTAGCATGATAATGCTATGCTATGATATAGGTATTGCCGATGTAGCTCAGTGGTAGAGCAACTGTTTCGTAAACAGTAGGTCGTCGGTTCAACCCCGACTATCGGCTCCAATGAAATACACAAGTGCAAATTATTTTTGCACTTGTGTATTTGTTTATACACTGCATACTGTAACCAAGGAGCTAACATGTCTGATTTTTCACGCTTTCGCAAAGAAGAATTTTTGAGTCTCGAAACATATCGCAAAAACGGCGAAACCATCAAATCACCGATGTGGTTTGCCCAAGACAATGATGCGTTGTATTTGTGGACGATGGCGGATACCAGCAAAGTCAAACGTATCCGCAATAACCCCAACGTCAATATTGCTCCGTGTAAACGGATGGGTGAAGTGACTGGTGAATGGATGACTGCGCATGCCACCATTGATGATTCGCCGATAATGGTGGCGCAGGTCGAAGCAATGTTACTCAAAAAAATCGGCTTATTCTTTCGTATATTTCGCTTTATTGATGCAATCCGTGACCGTCAAAAGAACTCACATCGCATCTGTATTAAACTCAGCTGACTTTGACATCCGCGTCCGCTTCGTGGTACATTCGCAGTGAACCCACTGTGAAATATACAAGGAGCGCAACGATGCGAATCGGACTTATTGGAATCGGCGGGATTGCCGATGTATACCGCAAAGGATTGGCGCAGTACAATCAACCAATTACGGCAGTTTGTGACATCAACCAAGCCCGTGTCGACCAAATCGCCAGTGCCGAACACTGTGCCGGATATACTGATTACCGCGAAATGTTGGCCAAAGAAAACCTCGACGCCGTCTTTATTTCAATTCCCCCCGGCGCCCACCAAAACCAAGTTATCGATGCCGTCAATGCTGGCGTGGCCGTCTTTGTGGCCAAACCCGTCGGTCTCGACATCGATTTAGTCGAGCGCACTCAAGCCGCCATCGCCAAATCGGGTGTCATCAATCAAGTGGGCTATATGTCGCGCCATTCCGATATGGCCGCCAAAGCCCGTGAACTGATCGGCGACCGCAAAGTGGTAATGGGCCTGGGGCGCTTTATGGTGCGCATGCCTGCCGCCCACCCGTGGTGGGGCAAACGAGCCTTGTGCGGTGGTCAAGTGATTGAGCAGAGCACCCACCAATTCGATTTTTTACGGGACATCATGGGCGAAGTCACCGAAGTCCACGCCTATGGCCATCAAGGGGCCGGCGACGATATCGCCGACTTCGAAGATAGCACCATCGTCACCATGCGCTTTGCCAACGGCGGCATGGCCAATGTGGTCAGCACTAGCTGTACCGACGTGCCCGAGGGATGTGGCTGGGAATTCACCGGCCGTGATTTGTACCTCAAAATGATTATGGATCTCGATTTGAGCGGCGTCATTGACGGCCAACCGGTCACCTATAAAGGCGAAGAAACCGGCTATATCCGCCAAGTGGGTGAGTTTTTGACGGCTGTGCAAACCAAAAACCAAGCCATGATTCGTTCGTCGTATGCCGATGCCGTCAAAACCTTGAAGGTCACCATGGCCGCCGAACAATCAATGCAACAAGGCCGCCCGATTCGCTTGAGCTAAGTGGAATTAAGGATAACAACATGAAAATCGGTACCCTACAAAATGTACTCAATGAGCCATTAGGAAGCTCATTTCACCGGGCTGGTCAACTGGGCTTTGCCGGCATCGAGCTCGATTGGAGCAACCCTAGCGATGCCTTGCCCGGCGGGAGCATGAGCCCCAGCATGCGTGCCATGATGGTGCTGACTGCCCGCAACAACAACGTCGAGATTGCCTCGGTGGCGGCCCACTTCCTCAATAACGGCAATATTGCCAGCGCTGACAGTGCCGTGGTGAGTAGCGCCATGCTCAACATCCGCCGTGGCATCGAGTTGTGCCACGATATTGGTGCCAAAGTCTTGTTGGTACCGTTTTTTTATCATGGTGAAATCGAAGGTGACGCCGGCATCGATCGCTTGACCCGCAATTTGGGCGCATTGGCTGCCGAAGCCGCCAGTGCTGGCGTGACACTCGGCATCGAAAACACCTTGACGGCCGTGCAAAACGCCGCCGTCATCGATGCGGTCGGTTCGCCGGCTGTGGGCGTCTACTGGGACATGGCCAATGGCGTCGCTTGTGGCTACGATGCCGTCGCCGACGTGCACACCTTGGGCAAACGCTTGGCCCAAGTGCATGCCAAAGAATTCGCTCATGACGGCGGTGTGGCCGGCACCCGGGCCAATCCCCGTTTTGATTTGCTCAACGCCAAACCACTCGGCCAGGGCCAAATCCCCGTGCCGCAAATCGTGGCTGCCCTTAAAACGGTGGGATACGATGGTTACATCGTGCTCGAAACCGGGCATTTCGGTGATCACCACGCCTCCGCCAAAGCCGCTGGTGATTACCTCAAATCACTGGTGTAAGTGGGGCATTTGTTGGCAGATGAAGCGTACACAGGGCAATGCGAAGCGCACTGTGTACGCTTTTTTTATAAGAAAGAAGCAATTACATGCGAATTTCGTTTATTACGGCGAATTATGTGGCCCGTGAAGTGGGCTTCCATATGACCGAAGGCTGGATGCAGGGCGACAAGGCCGCCAACAATCATTACCGGCCCATCGACACCTACGCCGCCCGCCTCGAGGAATTACTCGCGCTGATTAGCGACCAAGGCTATGAATACGTCGATTTTTGGACGGCGCACCTGCATTGGTCGTGGGCCATCCCTGACCACATCGAAATCGCTAGCATGTTGCTGGCCAAATACGGCCTGACCCCACTCTGTTACGGTGGTTATTTCGGCGATACCATCGAAGAATTCACCAAAGCGTGTGCCACGGCGAGTGCCGCGGGGATGCATATTTTGGCGGGGTCGACGGCTATGCTCAAAAAAGATCGAGCCGCAGTTGTGGCCGTATTGCACCAGTATGATTGCAAGCTGGCTATCGAAAACCATCCGGGTGAAAAAACGCCCGCTGATATTTTGCAGCAAATCGGTGATGGTGCCGGTGGCCGCATCGGTACCGCCCTCGACACCGGCTGGTGGGGCACTCAAGGCTACGATTCTGTGGCGGCGATTCACGAACTCTACCCACATATTTTGACGATGCACCTCAAAGACGTGCTGGCCGCTGGTGCCCACGATACCTGCCGCTTTGGCAAGGGCGTGGTGCCCATCGAAGCCTGTGTGCGTTTGTTGGTCGAAAAAGGCTATACCGGCCCATTGGCGGTAGAGCATGAACCCGATGCCTATGACCCCACGCCCGATTGTGTTGCCATGCGTGACATGGTCACGGGGTGGTTGCGCTAGTGTGATGGTGTGTCGCCAACCCCCGTTCATCGCCATGATGAACGGGGGTTGGTGTGTTGGGTCCAACTGATGTGAAATGATTTCCCCCCAACGTCATTGCATGGCGCCAACGGCGCAGGGCAATCTGCAAGTGGAAGTATACTCGTTTATCTCGCACAGAGGGCGCAGAGGGCGCAGAGGCGTTTTGCTGATTGCTGTGCGCCGAAGAATGCCTGCCCATGCGCTACGCACTTCCGACTTTACTTCACTCTTCCGACTTCACGCTTTCTACTTCGTATGGCTCGCACAGCGGGCGCAGAGGCATTTTGCTGATTGCTGTGCGCCGAAGAATGCCTGCCCATGCGCTACGCACTTCCGACTTTACTTCACTCTTCCGACTTCACGCTTTCTACTTCGTATGTCTCGCACAGCGGGCGCAGAGGCATTTT
>CANFUF010000167.1 GCA_947450095.1 Roseiflexaceae bacterium | reverse complement strand
GCCCAAGCCTTGGTGGAATACATACACAACGAGCCGCGCCTACGTTGCCGCACCTTGTTTGCCACCCACTACCACGAATTGACCCGCCTCAGCGACAGCCTGGCGCGCTTGGTCAATTTGCACATGGCGGCCATCGAGCACAAGGGCGAGGTAGTGTTTTTGCATGAATTACGCGAAGGGGGCGCAGACCGTTCCTACGGCATCCACGTGGCCCAAATCGCTGGCATCCCCCGTGGAGTCATCAGCCGCGCCGAAGAGTTGTTGCGCAGTTTTGAGCAAGACAAACGCCCGACCCGCACCATTGCCCAACAGCCGTCGTTGTTTGACGTGGCGCCGCCGCCCCCACCACCGCACGCCGTATTGACCCAATTACGCCAACTCAACCCCAACGAGCTGACACCGATGGCCGCCTTGACGCTGTTGTTTGGGTTGGTCGACGACGCCAAACAATCATGATGCACCCCGTCAGCCAAGGTCAGGCCAGCATCGAAATAGTCGCCCCTGGGCATTACCGCTTGGGCATAAATAGTGACGGCACCGGCTATAGCAACGCCCAGCTCGACGACTACCATCACCTACCGCGGCGGGATTACCCGTGGCAGGCGCCGGTGCGGCTATCGTTATGGGCCAAAGTGCCCGTAGATGCCCGGGGGACGTACGGTTTTGGCTTTTGGAATGCGCCCTACTCGCCCCTGGCTAGCGCCTGGCCGGCCCGCCCTGCCAGCGCCTGGTTTTTTGGCAATGGCAGCGGTGATTTGGCGTGGGGGGTGACGAGTGCGGCGACGGGGTTCAAGGCGGCCACCCTCGAAACGCGCACCTGGCAGGCGTTGTGCATCGGCATATGGGCGCCGTTGTTGTTGCTATTGATGAAAATTCCCGTCCTCTACGCCTCGATCTGGCCGCGCTTGACGCCGCACTTGCGGCTCGCGGAGCAGATGCTGGTGCTTGACGGCGCGTGGCATCACTACCAGATCGATTGGCAGCCAGACAGTGTCACCTGGCGCATCGATGGCCAGGTGGTGTACCAGACCGCCAGCGCCCCCTGCCAACCGATGGGGCTGTGCATCTGGATTGACAATCAGTGGTTGGCGGCTGGACCGCGGGGACGCTGGGGCTGGGGGCTACACAGCGATACAAGTATTTTGGAAGTCAGAGAAATACGGGTAGAGAAGGAGGAAGTGTGAAGCATGAAGTAGGAAGTAAAAGAGAGGCGAATTCATTCGCCGCTATTCGCCCAAGTCATGGCGACGCACATCCACCAATACGCATTTGGGCTCACAAATTGCGCATAATGCTTGCTATAATACGCACGTGAGGTGAACATATGACATCTATTGAACACGACATTATTCAACAATTCGCACAACTTGATACACACACGCAACAACGCATCTTCATACAATTACACGCCTATATGCATATACCCAAAAACTTTGATTTCGATGCATGGCGTCAAAACGTACATACCCTCAATGACGCGCCATGCACAGATAATCATGCGCTCAATGCCCTGCACGAGTTGCGTGCGGGCGAGGATGATGCGTGATGATTGTCGTTGATGCAAGTGTGGTATTGGCCAGTTGTCTCCCAAGTGAAATTGCGCACACATCGGCACAGTCAGCGCTACGTTTTTGGCTCGCACGCAACGAATTATTATGCGCACCACCGCTCCTACGCGCAGAACTTACTGCCGTATTGCGTAAACTCGTGTATACACAACGACTTGAGCAGTCGTCAGCCGACCAGTTATTACAACTATCGTTGCAACTCCCCATTCAAATCATCGATGACACCGCCATATATCCACGCTCGCTCACACTCGCCCATCAGTTTGGGCAGCCACGCGCCTACGATACGCAATACCTCGCTGTAGCCGAACTGTTTAATGGAGTGCTTTGGACAGCAGATGAGCGATTTGTACGTGCCGTGACACCAACGTGCACAAACGTGTTTGACATCAATACATTTGTCGTTGAGTGAACACCGGTAGTCATGCCATGACGAGATGGGTATGGTGAATCCTAGACACCAGACGCCGTTTGCCCCCTGCCAACCGATGGGGCTGTGCATCTGGATCGACAATCAGTGGCTGGCGGTCGGGCCGCGGGGGCGCTGGAGCTGGGGGTTGTGTGCCGACACGGCGGTACTCGAGGTACGGGATGTGGTGGTAGTAAATTCTTAGCGCCGCAGCAGACTGCGGCGCTGTACAATCACTTACTACGGCGTTTTGGTACATGGTTGTGCTGTCCAATTAGTCGTGATTTGGTTGTTCGCATAGGTAAAATAATAACGATACCCGATAGCAGAGCCAACGCCATCACCTACTTTTGCAAAATCGTAACTATCAAATGTGGTGAGATTTCCGCCATACGGGCCTTTATATGTGACCACATAGGCATTTTGCACGTCGACAGCACCTTCAAATTTTGGAACATCTTTGGCATAAAACACCACAATTGATTGGCCGGCTATATTCATCACCAGATAATTTTTTTCTGGGGCTAGCTGGAACTGGGCAAATTCATACGTACTACCACAACTCCAATTACCAGATAACTCTGATACATTGGGGGTGGTTAATCGTTCTGGTCCATACCCAGGGAAATCAAATGAATGTGTATAGTATTGATCATTACAACGCACTTGTTCGGTAAATACATCAGCTAACCCGATTGGCTTAGCCGGTACATCACCTTCTTCTCCTGTCATACCATCACCAAAGTGACAAAAGAAATCTTGGTCGACGATTTCTTTGGCACGACCTACCGTTGAGCTGCTTGGCACGGTAGTCGGAACTGTTATCAGTAAATTATCGTACATGGCTACATTTTGGGTAATAATCGGCACCATTGACTGGGCTAACGCCGCCCCAATTCCCATAATTCTCGTTGCTTGATTTTCATTTGGTGCGCGGCGCTGACATGCAAACTGGGTAGCATCCAAGTTGACTACGATATCAGTGGCGGTAACGATAACTTGTACATGGGTTGTTGCCGTAGTCAACGTGTTTTTTTGTTCACGCGTACATGCAAGTTGCCATGTCCGATTCGCGTTAAATTCGAGGATATTGACTGCCCAATCACTGACATTTTTATATACTTGGGGATCTCGCATTCCCCATGTCAAGGCAAGCCCACTCCCCGCACTGATTTTATTTACATCACCTTGAAAATCGAGAATGATAATCGGATTACTAGCTGGCGAGGCCTGCACATCAACATCGACTTGATAAGGATACGCGGGTAGCGGATGAGTTGTATTAAAGTCCCACAAAAATGCACTTACCAGTGAATTTGCTGAAGGAATTACCGGCAAAAGAAACTTATACCTGCCATTTTCATAGCCATTGGCAGCGATGAGTCGATCATTGCGCATATTTTTGGCAATTTTATCTTCGACATATTTGGGTTCCCAGCCCGAATCCTGATTATCAAAGGTATCTTGCCAGACCAAATTTTTGGGAGGTTCTGGCGTGGCGGTAGCCACTGGCGTAGCAGTATCGCTGGGGGGCATGGTCGCTGTCGCCGGCGCCACAGTAGCGGTCATGGCAGGCGCTTCACTAACGATTGGTGATGGTTCGGCTACAGAAGTAGCACTACACGCCATACACAGTATCAGGCTGGTCAACATACTTATTCGTCGCATATATTTCCAAAAAAACGCCATGGCATCCTCCTTTTTTTTACGATACTTTAGCGTATCAATAAGCTACTGGTATTTATTTGTAATTTTTACCAAATACAACAACAATCACATGAAAATTTGTCAAAAATAACACGAATTTATATCTCAAGATGCGATAAAGTGAGGGTAATAACTATAGAATGAGGGATATATGTCACGCAACAGTATTTTTGGATTTGTCTTGTTGTTAGTCAGCAATCTTGTCATCGGGATCATGCTCATCGATAAGCCGGTGGCTCCTACTCCACCCGCAAACGATGGGGCACTAGGATTAGTACGCCCACTCTTTATCGACCAGGCTCGTGCCAACCCCAGCACCCGCGCGATTGCCAATATTGCCGATGAAGCAGGGTTGGCGGCCTACGGCAAAACTGCCGCCGCGATTACCCTCAACCGTGCGCGCAGTGCATTTACATCTATCGAAATCGATACTCCTGATTATTTGATTGGGATGATTACCCCCACTGGGTACCCGGCATATTGGAGTGCTCATGTACTAGTACACAAAACCGGTTGGGTAATGGCGTGGTATGCCCGTGACTGGTTAGCCGCCAAAATCATCAACGTCAAAGATTTAAACTTTACCAATTCCACCAAATTATCGCTTGCCCTCGACATTGTCACCAGCAAGTTGTCGTTGACACCGATCGCCCCCACCTACTATCACTTCAAATATCCGAGTGCGACCCAACTCGTTATTGTGCGGAAATCATTATCATCTGGCCGTTCAGTCACCATCCAATTACCACAGGAATTTACCTATGTTGATGTGAGTGCCTTTTATCAAGCAAATATTGGTAATATTTATGATGATCCACCTTCTAGTCATTGGCTCAGATGTGATGATGTAATTAGTGATAATATTGCAAAAAGAAGTCTGCTTCTCAATGGCGAAGTAATCATTGAGCAACAACAAAATGATTCAGCTCCTGCAGACGATAAACAATATAAAGATATTTTGGCAAAAATAAATGTTTCTAATACGATCAAGTTTGGCGATAGTGTCGTTTATAAACTTTACTACGATTATACGCCTCCATTTTTGATTTGCGCACATTCCTTCGCTGTTGCCATTGTTTATTGAGTAACTGTATGCGCACATATATGCCATTGTTTATGGGTATTTGCCTAAGTGTGGTGCTATGGAGTGGTGCTCACTCTGCCTATGCAGCCGCCGGGGTAGTCGTGACATCGGCCGACAAAACGTACACCTATACCTTGCGGAGCAACGCCACCTTGCTCACACTCATGAGCGCCGTACCAGCACGCGTAATAATCGAAAGCGCTGATACCCTGTTTGCGCCGCGCACCACGCCTCCTACTGCAGAATTCACCGCACTTTTCAATAGCGTACAACAGCGAGTCATTATCGACAGTGCCGATGCGATTTATACCGTCGGGTTTATACAACCAGATACCACCGCCCAAAATATCACCACCAACGTCCGCAAACGGGTTATCATCAACAGCGCTGATGCGATTTATGCGCCACGCATCGTTCCACTCATCCAAGACAGCCAAGGCGTACCAACAGGTACCGCCGAAATCGATACGCGCACCCCGACTCCATCATTGACGGCCACGATGACAGCAAGCAATACTGCGACTGTCCCCACAAAAACCAATACCCGCACTATCACTTTGACACGGACACCAACCAATACTCGCACCATCACATTGACAAAAACTGCTACCCGCACTCGCACGAGTACGCGCACATGGACGAGTACACGCACGCTGCATCCGTAACTCGTCGAAAATGTCATGGGATACAGTCGGGGGTGTCGTTGTACGACACCCCCGACAAATATGTCCCCTACAATATCCCCGACGGCGCATAACAGCGCGGATCAAACCATTCCTCACTGGCACAAAAGGTCTCGACATCGCTGATGTGCATGCCGCTGTCGAGCAACACGGCCAAGCCCGGGTGCTCAGCGGGCACACGCAGGCTAGCACTCACCGCACCGTCGGCGATGGCCCACGCCACCGTGCTCTGTAGCACGGCAGCAGCATGCGCCACATCAAAGGCCGCCACCGGGCCGATGTTGCGTTTGTCGAGGGGCGACAAATCATAACGCCGCTTTTGTACTACCGCTTGGCCTACCAGTTGCGGGCCCGCAAAAAGCTGCAACAACACCGCCCCCGTGCTCCCCACAAAAAAATGATCGATATCGACGCGCCGATCAAACCCCAAAAATTGGCGGTCGTGATGTAACCAGTTTTCGATATCAGTACAGACCACGGCGGTGAGTTGCGGCGCCGCCATGCGGGTCACATCGTTGGTGG
>CANFUF010000166.1 GCA_947450095.1 Roseiflexaceae bacterium | reverse complement strand
TAGGCTTTGGCGGCGCACCAGATGTGCCCAGCGGGGCGACGGAGCATCATACAGACTTCGCCGATGCGCCCATCACGGGTAATCCGCGTCACAATAGCATCATCGATGGGGGCAATGTAGTGTGGTGGAATCATTGTGGGCGCCGTGTGAGTGGTCTGCGTGTGGTTGTTGGGCGTTGGCCATAGGCTACCCGCCCGGCACAAATCGCCATCACCAAGGTTAGCGGGGCAAAGAAAAACTGCTCGAATGGCGCCGGTGACGCAGCATTGCCGAGGGTATTGAGGCACAAATAGCCACAAATCAGCCACATGCTCCAGCGCATTAGGCGCGGAAAGAGCGGTTTGATGTAGCCCAAGTTGTTGGCGATGACAAAAATAAAGAGGGCAATCACCCCAATCGCAATCAGCTCGAGCCCGATGGCATTGTCTGGGATGGCCTCACCCCCCCAGATGAGGGTTGCGGGGATGGTGCCACGAATGACGAGCAAGTGGAAGATAATCATTCCGCTAAAGGCCGCCATCAAAAAATGCCCGGCGCGCCGTGGGGTAAAATAGTACATGAGGAAACCCTTGTGATTGGATTCGCTACTTCGTGATTTGGAGTGAGATAATGAGTGATGCACCCAAAGGACCGGCGTCGTACTTCCCGTCGATTGAAGCCAAATACGGCCAGCCCATTGCCTATTGGATGGAGGTATTACACGCCCTTGACCCCATCAAACACATGGACATGGTGGCCCACCTCAAGCAAACCTATGCCATGGGGCATGGCCACGCCAATGCTTTGGTGGCCTACTTCCGCCAACAACAGGGGCTGTAGCGGTTAGCCAGCCCGCGTGCCATTGGGTACCGGCTGCTCGGGGGTGGCCAATACGGGGGTGATGCCATCGGCAAACCCGATATCGAACAACATGCCTTCGGACATTTCGCCGGCCATTTTTTTGGGGGCGAGATTGACGATAAACAACGCCTGTCGGCCCACCAATACTTGGGGGTCGGGGCGTTCTTGTTTGATGCCGGCCAAAATATTGCGGGTATGATCACCAAAATTGACTACGAGGCGCATTAGTTTGTCGGATTTGGCGACCTCTTCGACGCGCTCGATGGTGCCGACGCGGATGTCCAGTTGGTCGATGACATCAAAGGTGGTCAGGGGTTTGATAGGTGCTGTGGGCATGAGTAATAGTTCCTTTGTCGTACGTCGTGATAATTCGGCAACACAAGTCATGCGGACTGCGGAGGGGCACCGTGGAGTTGTATTTGTAAGATATTCACCGCCGCCCGCATATATTTTTTCCAAAACAATACCATCAACAACCACAACAACGGTACTGCCAGCACCGAACGGGCATGGTAGGCGTATTGCCAGCTGATGAGGGTGCCGTTGGGCGTGCTGGTGCAGTGCCAGGTGGCGACCCCTTTGGTGACGAGCAGGCGCAACACGCTGGTGTAACCGGTGACGGTATAGCCAAAGGTATGCGGGAATTGGTAGTTGTCGAGGGTTTCGCTAGCAGTACTCTGGTCTGACAAGACGATAGTGCGCGTCTGGCCGACCGCATCCCAATCACCTGTCTGATTGCGTACAGCCGTCACTGCCGGCAATGGTCCGGCGCCCCGGAAGACGGTAGGGACGTCCATGCCGGTCAAATGCCGGAAGGTGGTGGGGACATCGGTAGGCACCGTGGCGGTGACGGTGGTGGCAAAAATCGTCATGGCGGCTCCTCTACGAGCGGATCAGGCCCACGCGGCGCAACAACGGCAGCATGGGGGTGGCGTCCCATTGCGCCAAGGGTTGGTTGGGGTGATGCGAATCAGATCCGCCGCTGACGAGCAAATGGTGTAATTCGGCTTGTTGTTGCAAAAACTGGGTCTGGGCGGGGGTGTGTGCCGGGTAAAAGACTTCGAGTCCGTCGAGACCAATCGCCACCATGCTGGCGATGTCGGCGGCATCGGCGGGGATGGCATAGACCCCTTTGCTCCGCCCCGGGTGCGCCAGCACCGCCACCCCGCCTGCCTGATGCGCTACGGCGATGACTTCGGCGACACTGGGGGGATTGTATGAGCCACTCCGTGCCAACAAAAAGCGCATGCCGGCGGCTTCGTCGTCGCCATCGACGCGCTCGGGGAGCTGATTGTGGCGGGCGAGGGCGGTGGCCACATCGGCGACATTGGGGCGACGTCCGAGGCTGGTGGCCAAATCAGGTAACTGCCAGCCTTCACGGGGGAGCTGGCTGATGAGCTGATTGGCATCGCCGGCGTTGCGGGCATCGACAGACGCACAGAGTGCCAGCACGGCGGGGTGGTCGGGGTCGATGCCGTACATCAGGGTATGCCAGAGCTTGCCCCCGTGGGCGCTATCGATTTCGCAGCCTGCTACGAACCCTAGCCCCGCTTGGTCGGCGGCGGCCCGCATGGCACTGACGCCGGCGGTGGTGTTGTGGTCGGTGATGGCAAACACCGCCAGCCCCGCAATCCGCACGGCGGGGATGAGCGTGCCGGGGCGCCAGCTGGAATGATGGGGCAAGGCGTCAGAATGGATTTGCAAATCGATACGCATGGGCATCCTTGTGGTGTGATTATGTGGTGAAAAAACGTGGGGCGCGCCGTGTTATGCCACTTCGAAATGGCGCAACAATTCGTAGTAATCGCTGACAATCACATCGGGCTGGGCATGGGCCAGTTCGTCTTTGGTGTGGGTGGTGGCAATGGCCACGGTATACATGCCAGACGCCCGTACGGATTGCAATCCGGCGAAGCTATCTTCGACGCCGATGCAGTGGGCGGGGGCGACGCCGAGGCGGCGGGCGGCTTCGATGAAAATATCGGGGGCTGGTTTGCCGTGCTTGACTTCGCTGCCGAGGGTGATGGTGGCGAAGTATGTGGGTAAATTGAGGCGGTTCAAGGTGGGGGCTACGTTGCCGTGAGGCGCCGAGGTGGCAATGGCCGAGGGCATATTGTTGCTGTCGAGGTGCACCAAAAAGTCGTGCAGGCCGGGGACGGCGTGCACTTGTTCCATCAAGGTGCGGTAGAGGTTTTCTTTTTCGTCGGCATAGCGCTCAAGCTCTTCGGCATGCAGGTCGCGCCCAAACAAAATCGGAAAGATTTCGCTGTTGCGTTTGCCCGACAAACTAGCAGCGACGGTTTCGTCGGGGGTTGGGATGGCATATTTTTGCATAAAAATATCAAAGGCTTGGCCATGCAGGTGCATATTGGGGGTCAAGGTGCCGTCCATATCAAAGACAACGGCGCGAAAATCGTTGAGACGTGGCATGCTAGTTCCTTTGTTATTTGAGATGCGGATGTTCTTTGACCAATTCGTCGAGCCGGAGCGAAAGGACGCGCGAGGCGCTATCGTCACCCATTGACACGCCATAAATCGAATCTGCTATTTCGATAGTACCACGGTTGTGGGTGACCACAATAAACTGCGAGGTGTCACGCAAATCGGCGAGGGCGGCCCGGAAGCGCGCCACATTGGCTTCGTCGAGGGCGGCATCGACCTCGTCGAGCACACAAAAGGGCGTCGGTTTGACCTTGAGGATGGCAAACAGCAGCGCCGAGGCGGTGAGTGAGCGTTCGCCCCCCGACAGCAAGGCCAGGTTTTGTTGGCGTTTGCCAGGGGGGCGGGCGTTGATTTCGATGCCGATATCGGCCAATGCCCCACCGTCGCCCTGCTTGACCAATTCGAGGGTGGCACTACCGCCGCCAAACATGATTTGGAAGGTGAGGGCAAATTCACGGGCGACGGCGCCGAAGGTTTTTTCGAAATTGGCGCGCATGGTGGCATCAAGCTCGGCGATCAGCTCGGTCAAACTACTGGCTGCAGTCCGCAAATCGCCTACTTGGGCGGTGAGGAAGGTATAGCGCTCGTTGGCCTCGTCGAACTCTTCGAGCGCCAAGGGATTGACCGGTCCGAGGCGTTGCAACTGGGCCCGCAAGGCATTGAGTTGCTGGTTGAGGCTGGCTTCGTCGCCATCAATCGGCTCGTTGCTGGTGGTCAAAACGGTGAGGTCGTAGCCTTCGCTCTGGGCCCGTTCGATGAGTACATCGACGCGGTCGCTGGCCCGTTGCAGTTGCAAGGCGGTGCGACTGGCGTCGGCTTCGGCATCGCGCAACTGTTGGCTGAGGGCTTGTTCTTGGCGTTCGTGGCCGGGTAATTCGGCTTCGGCGGCGCGCAACAGGGCCTCGCGGGGGGCGAGCTGGGTTTGGATGGCGGCGATGTGGGTTTGTACCTCGTGGAGCTCGGCTTGTTGGGCGGCCGTCTCGCTGGCCAGCGCGGTACGTTCACGGTCGAGCTCGGCGGTGCGGGCGTGGCGTTGGTGCAGGGTGGCCTCGAGGCTGGCGAGGCGTTGCTCGCTAGCGTGGATGGTGGCCATGGTAGCGCGTAGCTGGCCTTCGGCATCGGTGAGCTGTTGTTGGGCGGCGGTGCGGCGATCTTCGTCGGCGTAGCTCTGTTCGATGAGGGTTTGTTCATCTTTGAAGGCTTGGTCGAGGGCGGCGCGTTGCTGTTGTTGTTGCACCGCCAAATCGAGTAATTCTTGGGTGAGTACTGCGCGTTGGCTACTGGAATCGCGGTGGCGGTCGCCAGCGTTGCTGGCCTGTTGATTCACCAACGCCACATCGGATTCGGCTTTGTTGTAGGTGCGTTGGGCGGCTTCGCGTTGTTGTTGCAGGGTTTGTAGTTGACTTTGCACCACTTGGCGCTGTTGCTCGTGTTGGCGCAGCGTTTGTTCGGTGAGTTGGAGCTGACTATTGCTGCGGGCGGTGAGACCGGCGAGGCGGTCGACCTCAGCCTTGGCGGTGGCGATTTCGCCGGGCAATTCACGCACATCGCGTTCGCGGCGCAAGGTGCCGCCGTCGCGCACTTGGGCGCCCCCGGTGAGCGAACCGCCGCTACTGACTTGCTCGCCCCCGACGGTGACGATTTGCCAACCTCCGCCGATGCGGCTGATTTCGCGGCGTGCCACCACCAAATCGGCCACAATCAAGGTGCGCCCCAGCAGATAATCGACGACTTTGGCGTAACGGGCTTCGCTCTGCACCAAGGCGGCCGCCACGCCGATGACACCCTCACCACTGGTGGGGGCACGATTGTCGCCGCCACTGCGGATGGTGTCGAGAGGCAAAAAGGTAGCCCGGCCCTGACCGCCCTTTTTGAGGGCGGCAATGGCCGCCTCGGCATCATCCCAATTGCTGGTGACGATGTGTTGCAAGCGGGCGCCCAGGGCGGTTTCGATGGCCAATTCGACATTACTGGGGGCACTAATGATACTCGCCACCAACGCAAAGGATTTGTTGCTCCGTTCGGCCCATTCCAAGGCCGCCTTGACCCCTTGTACCACGCCGCCATGACTGCGCTGGATTTGGAGTAGCGCTTGGTAGCGCGAATCGAGCTGGTTGAGGGCACGCCGGGCGGCGGTGAGGGCTTCTTCGTGGGCGGCCCGTTCGTTGCGGATGGTCTCGATTTGCTGGCGGGTGGTGCTGATGGCGGTTTGGGCAGTGGTGAGCAAGGTTTGGTGCTGGCTGACGGCGTCGGTGGCCTGTTGCAAGGCGGTGCGCTGGCTGGCGAGGGCGGTTTCGGCGGTGCTCACCAGCTGTTGTTCGTTTTGTTGGGATTGACTGAGATTGGCGAGCAAGTCATCGAGGCGTTCGACTTGGCGTTGCCGTTCGCGGATGGCGGCCTGGGTGGCGGCTTCGGCGCGTTGGGCGGTGTCGACGGCCTGGCGCAGGGCGCGGCGTTGCTCGTTGTAGCTGGCGCGGGTGGCATCGATGGCGCGTAGGCTGGCATGGATGTCGTCGCGGGTCTGTTGTTGGTTGGTGCGGGTGGCGTGTAATTCGGCGATTTGGGTCTGCAGGGTCTGGTGTTGGGTAGTGGCTTCGTTTTGGCTCTGGGTGAATTCGTTGGTACGGGCGGCCAGGGCTTTGGCGCGCTCGTCGGCCACCGCAATCGCCCGTTGCAGGCTTTCGGCGCGGCTGTGGAGCCGGCTGCCCTCGGCATAGACGGTGCTTATTTCTTCACGCAGGGTGCGGATCTGCTGGCGGATGGTGC
>CANFUF010000165.1 GCA_947450095.1 Roseiflexaceae bacterium | reverse complement strand
TACCACAGCGAATGGTGAGGGTCAAACCGAATTTGCAATTGGTGGTCGCTGATATATCACATAGGGGAACGTTTATCCATTGGCACAACGACAAAACCACGGTTGTTATATGCGCAAGGGCGTTGCCCTGTGCTATTGAATGCCGCCCCATTGGGGCATGGAGAACGTTCATCCAGTTTGAGCATGGGGAATAATCATCAACGTCGTGGAGCCAAGATACGACCGGGGTGTTACATACAAGGGCATTTTCAATTTTCAATTTTGCATTTTCAATTCTCTGCGCTAATAGTGGCAAATCGTTGGATAATACCCATATGTCACATACTACGACCATTCCTTGGTCACAAATCGTCGCGGCATTACCGCCGCGCATCAGCGAAATCCTCATACAGCTCCACACCATTGCGACGAGCCATGGTGCAACCCTGTATATTGTCGGTGGCGCGGCCCGCAGTGTATTTACCCATGACCTGATTACTGACCTCGATTTGGCCATCGCCAATCCCCAACCCGACACAATGCCGGCCATGGCCACCTTTCTTGACGGTACCCTCACCCAACACGACCAATTCGCCACTGCCACGATTACCCTTTCGCCTACGGTCGCCCATACGCTCGGCATAGCCGGGATTGATATTGTCCCCGCCCGCACCGAAACCTATGCCCATCCCGGCGCACTCCCCCACGTTACCCCATCAGACATCATCAGTGATCTCGGGCGTCGTGACATCAGCGTCAATTCGATTGCAATTGGATTACACCCTGACAACGATTGTCCTATCTATGACCCATTTAACGGGCAGGGTGACTTAGTTCGTGGCATTGCGCGCATCCTCCATCCCAATAGCTTGATCGATGACCCCACCCGCATCATTCGCATTGCCCGGATTGCGACGCGCCTTGGCTTACGCATTGATGCTGCCACCCGCCACGCAATTCGTCATGCCTGCACCCAAGAGGTAATTACCCACGTATCGCAACGACGCTGGCTCCAAGAACTGCGCAAAACGATGGCTGAAGTTGACCCGGCACCGCCCCTTGCATTACTGCAACGGTGGGGGTTATTGGGCGCAATTCATCCAAGTTTGCGCTACCGCAAACGCTATGCATCCTGTTTGCCACACATACCGCATGCCTACAGACTCATCGTTCTTTTTTGGGATGCATCGTTGCTCCACATGGATGATTTCATCACGACATGGCACGAATTACCCGTCATCTACCGCCAGATTCCCCGCGTGCGCCGCCAAAAACGCCAAATCAACCAACTCGCACATGCCCCCGCAAGTGCGATTGCGCGCCAATTACAACGGTTTGATGATGTATTGCTTACGGCACTTGCAGAACTCAATATGCCATTGGCGGAATTAGTAGCGCGTTGGCATACTGCCCGCCATAATGCCCCAAAAACCCTTGTGAATGGCAATGATGTACTCGCATTAGGCATCCCGGCAGGACCTCGCATTGGGCTAATCCTCAACGAACTCGCATTGGCATTACTAGATCAAAAAATCGCACCAAGTGACCGTGCCGGACAATTGGCGTGGATTATCCATCAATTTACTTCTCAATCACACTGACATACGGTATAATAAAATGCTATACTCAAATAATTGCTTTACGTTACACGTGGGGGAGAGAAGAGACGCATGGATGGCAAACAGATAACCTTTGGCACCACGGGCTTCGACGAGTTGCTCGAAGCGCTCCGTGAAGCTGGTGAGCCCCAAGATATCGCGTGGCTCGCAGAACGGTATATTGAGATTTTGCGTAAACTGGCCCAAACGGAGGAACAAGAATGACCACCCTTCCCACGTTTGCTGGGACGCCCACAGAGCGCACCCTCGCTGAGCAAATCCACGAAGTGATGCGCATGCAAGGGCAGTTTTTTGCCAGCGATGCCCCGATTCAACAACGGGTAAGCCATTTGGTTACGTTTTTTGCGCCGCGACGCGGTGGCGATGAAGCTGCTACGCATGCCGAAATCAACGCAGCTATCAGTGCCAACCCAGAAATCTTTGCACAAACAAGTGACGGTGACGATATCATCATCACCACCGCTCGCGCTGGTGTCTACCACGCCCGTGTCATCGATACCAAACATAGCCTGCAAGCACGTTTGTACGAACCCGAACACCCATTACCCGTAGACGATTTAAGTGTAATCATGACCACTACTCGTCCAACGATGCCCAAAATCGACCCCGTCTATGTGTCTGATTACTGGTTGAGTGATGCACAAACCACCGAAGACGGTAGCGAACCCGATGAATATGAAGAAGGCATCACCAGCACCGATACCGCGGTGGTAACGCCTGATGTCAATATTACCCCCGTCAAAACACCACTGCATATGCGCCGTGATGCCACCCGGATTACCCTGCCCCAAGGGATTACCATTGATGTGGCGCAGTCACTCGATCACGTCATGGGCTTGCATGGCGAAGCAATCATTAGTGCCTTGCGTAGCTCCATCGAAAAAGACCCCATCAAGCGCTTTGCGATGTTTGGAAATCATGTTGCTGACGAACACGAAGTGCGTTCGTTCAGCAAAAACGAAGTCCGCCAAATCACCGAATACATCGAGAGCGAGCAACAAGTGCCCGTGCTCGACAGTGATATTTTGGTCAATGTATTGCGGGTCAATCCACGCGCCGTCGATTACGAACGCCAGCGCTTTGCCCTCAATTACCGCTTGCTCAAAGACCTCGAATTTGTCGGGGTGGCAGGGGCCAATTTATGGGCCACCCGCAAGTTGCTCGACAAAATCGGCGCCAACAAACGGATCAAAGCAGCCGACATGGCGGCATTCGTCAATCACCTCGAAGAAGGTTTTGACGATAGCCTGACCGTCACGCCAGTAGCGACCATTCAACAACGTGGTAGCGTTGAGCATAAATTGACCTTTTTTGAATGGGAATACGGTATTTTGCCGTTCAATGATGCGTTGGCGGCCATTTTGCCCGCCCCCGTCATCAATCGCCAAGGCAATGCGGTGCTGACATTCGAAATGGCCCAACATGGCCACTATGCCGTCAGCGTCAATGTACGTTTCCCGGCCGGGACACGCGGTGGCTGGATCCAAGGATTCGACGAGCTCTTCCGTGAGTGGTTCGTGCCTGGTGCCGTTATCACCATTAGTCGCACCAATCAACCCAATGTGCTCACGATTGGCTACCAAGAAGTCGACGACCGCATCGAGCAATTGCTGTATATCGATGACAGCAAAAAGAAAAGCAAGTATGCCTTTGCCGAAATGCGCGTCACCTCGACAGTCGACGAAGATTTGTTGCCGACCCAAGCCAATGTGGGGCGTATCCGCAAAATCAAGTTTTTTGAGATTAGCGAACGCAAAAACATCCACACCTTGCTTGAAAACATTTTCATGGGCTTTGGCGAAGAAGTGGGTAGCAAACAAGACCCCATCTATCGCTTGAGCTTCGAGCAACTCTTTGCCGTCATGTCGGTCTACCGCACCGTCACTCGCAAATATTTGTTGCACGTCCTCGACGAGCACGAGCAATGCAAACGGGTCAACAACACCAATGGGATGTGGGATTGCCGCGTTGACCTCGTTGTCAACGAACGCAACGACAACGCCGGCGGTTTTTATGACGACGAAGAAGAATAACTCCAGCACCAACGAACCCGATACACGAGGGGCTGAGCAACTGCTCATCCCCTCGTTGTTATCCACAGTGAGGTGAGTATGACTACTCCAACTCTAACCAGTACCCTACAGCTATTACGCAACCCTACCAATATTACCCGCGGGCGCTTGCGTATTTTCACCGATTTGCGCGACCGCGACCATCGCACCTTTTGGCCAGAATGGGTGGTCATCCCCGATGATGCCCGCATCCGCATCATCACCTTGATGAACGAAATCAGCGAAGACAACCTCGAACTTGATTTCCGCACCGTAATGCGCTGGTCGCTTGACGACAGTAACGCCGAAGTACGGCGGCGGGCCATTGATGGGCTCAGTGAAGAAGAACACCCCCGCATCATTCCAGACCTGCTCGACCGCCTGCAACACGACAGTGCCGACGATGTACGCAGCCAAGCCGCCATCAGCCTGGCGCGATTTACCGCCATGATTGCCAGCGACGAATTATCCGACCAAACCGCAACAACTCTCACCACCACCCTCAAACAAGTCCTCGCGACCAGCCGCAACCACCTCGACGTCTATCGCCGCACCCTTGAAGCGTTGGGGTCAGTCGCCGATGACACGATTAATGCGAGTATCACCGCGGCCTGGCAAAGTGATAGCCTGCCATTACGCGAAAGCGCTTTGGTGGCAATGGGGCGTAGTACCGATGATCGCTGGTTGCCGATTATCCGCATTGCACTACAACATGCCAACGCCGCTATCCGATTTGAAGCGGCCACGGCTACAGGCGAATATGGCGATGATGCTCGCACATTGGTGCCGTTGTTGACTGATTTAACCCATGAAGACGATATCGAAGTCGCCACTGCAGCGATTTGGTCACTCGGCCAAATCGGCGATGAACGCTCCATCAAAGCCTTGACCCAACTCAGTAAATCGCGCGACACTGCCAAACGCGACGCGGCCACAGCCGCGCTCGAAGAACATGCCGGCAACGATGATATTTTTGGCGGCTGGCGCCCTTCCTCAAAAAGTGATGACGATAGTTATTTTGATTTTGATGGTGAAGGTGAAGAATAATGCATTATGCTGCCCTAAACGAAATCACTACGCGCTATGATCTCATCTGCGTATCGGCACATCTCGACGATGCGGCCTTGTCGTGTGGTGGGCAATTGTTGGCGGCCCGCCAGGCCGGGTTACGCACCTTGGTGGTGACGGCCTGTACCGCGGTGCCCCCCGTCAGTGCCAGCTATAGCGATTTGGCCGTCGAATTCCATCGCGAATGGGGGCTCGACGAAGCCGCCGCCGTCACCACCCGCCTCGGCGAAGATGGCCACGCCATGGCGATTCTCGGCGCCGACGATATTTGGCTCAATCTCGACGATGCGATTTACCGCATGCCACAGCACTACAACAGCCGCGAGACGTTGTTTGCCATGCCCCACCCCAGCGACCAACTGGCCAACCAGCTCGTGCCGATCCTCACGCACCTCGCCACGCTCAACCCCCAGGCCACCTGGCTAATCCCCGCCGGCGTAGGCATGCATGTCGACCACCTCAACGTCTTTGCGGCCGCCCGCCAAGTACTGGGCGCTGCAACCGTACGTTTTTACGAAGAAGTGCCCTACGCCCTCGACGCTAGTATCATCGCCTACCGGCGCGCGATGCTCAATCCCACCTTGCACGCCAGTGCAATGGGGAGCTATTTGGCGGCCAAAATCGCCGCCGTCAACTGCTATGCCAGCCAAATGGCAGCGTTGTTTGGTGACCCAGCCACAATGCCTGACCAACTCACGGCGTACCACCGCGCCATCGGCAACGATGGTCCGGCCGAACGTTGGTATGCGCTTCCGGCGTAACATGGGCTGTTTTTGCTACTACTAGAGGATCACTGCATGTCGTACTTCCCAGCTATCACCGTCACCTACCCCGACCCGCACAGTTGGGATCGTTTTTGTGATGGGCATGACGATGGGCACCTGCTCCAAAACAGCCGTTGGGGCCAACTCAAACAAACCACGGCTTGGCAGACCACCGCCATCGCTGTCTGCGACGATGGGCTGATGCTGGCAGGCGCCCAAGTATTGACCAAAAAACAGTATGGCCTCGCCGTCTGTTATGTGCCCCGTGGGCCCTTGCTGGGAGACAACCCCCTCATCAACCAAACTCTGATTGCCGCCATCACCCAATTCGCCAAACGCCAACGGGCAGTGCTGGTGCGCTACGAACCCAATGTGCTCACCTCGTCAAAGTATGTGGCAAGCTACCAAAAAGTATTGGCGCCAGCCCAAACCAGCACCAGCACCCAACCGCAACACAGCATTCATACGGCCATCAACCAGCCCGATGCGGCCTTGTTGGCGCAAATGACCAAAGGGCACCGGGCCGACATCAAAAAAGCCGAGCGCCTCGGGGTCACCATCCGCACCGGCCACGATACCGCCGATATGGCCCAATTTGTGGCGCTGATGCAGGCCACCGGTGCCCGGGCTGATTTTGCCGTGCATAGTGCGCAATACTACACCGATGCT
>CANFUF010000164.1 GCA_947450095.1 Roseiflexaceae bacterium | reverse complement strand
TTGCGAAGCACCCACCGTCACCAGTACATTGGCTGCCGTAGCACCGTGGTACAAATCGGCGATGCCCCCACGTAGGGCTGTCGTGCCGTTGACTTCGGGATAAAACAGACCCGTATCGAGCAACGATTCTATTTCATCTTCGTTGAGCCATTCGCGAGTCGTCACGCATTTGACACTACTATCGGCCAAATTATAGGCCACGTTCCGTTCGTGGAGCGATTGATAATGTTCGAGGGCAAAAGGGACAAAATTGGTCATAGCGGCGCGTCCGTTTCGTTGATTAGCTGGGCTGATCTTATTGTACGATATCCCAACATCTAACCTACCACATATGTGGAGCAATCAACCTACCACACAGACATTGTTTTTTAAAAATATGCAGGCCGCCACATTGACAAGCAATTACCCACAATGCTACAGTAACGGTATATCCAACAATTTTGAACAAATATATTCACCCTGTACACGAGGATTTTTATGTCAAATCAAACCCCATTACCGTTTTTGTTAATCAATGAACAACCAGCGTGGCAAATGCCCGAGCTCCCAAGTCTACGCAAACTGCCCGCCCACGCCACCTTTTGGCCATTCCCATCGGCTCAAGCAGCCTTTGGACGAGTCGCCGAACAATCATCACTAGTGCATAGCCTCAACGGCAACTGGGATTTCACCTTATTTGATACCCCCCGTGAAGTCACTACCGAAGCGCTCCGCACCGCGCCGTGGCGCCAATTAGCAGTCCCCGGCAATTGGACCATGCAACTGCGCCACGAGCCGTGGGACGGCGAGTCGTTTATGCGCCCGCATTACACCAACATTCAAATGCCCTTTGCCGAAACCTTCCCACACCTGCCGGCCACAATCGCCACTGGCGTCTATCGCACCCGCCTGCGTGTGCCCAGCGCCTGGGCCGAACAACGGGTGGTGCTCCATTTTGCGGGGTGTGAAGGGGCCTTGTTTGTCTATCTCAACGGCGCCTTTGTGGGCTTCAACAAAGATAGTCGTACCCCCGCCGAATACGACATCACCGAATTGGTGCAATTGGGCGGCGAATACGAATTACTCTGTGTCAACCCACGTTATTCCGATGCCAGCTGGCTCGAAGACCAAGATCATTGGTGGCAGGCCGGGATTCACCGTGACGTTTACCTCTACACCACGCCCACCACGTTTTTGCAAGATATCACCGTGCAAACCGACCTCGCCGATGATTTCAGCACAGGCACCCTGCGCGTCCACACCACCGTACGCACCCTCGGGCAACAAGCCAGTGGCACAATCCACATGCAGTTATTTACGGCCGACGGTACGGCAGTATTCCCCACGCCCCTCACCAGCGGCGTCCCCGGCGCGCCCACAGGCTTCCCGATGGGGCATACCAGTAGCGACACCGCCAATGCGACGCTCGTTGCGACTGTTGATCAGCCACACTGCTGGAACACCGAAACGCCCCACCTCTATACCCTCATCGTCACTCTTGACGCCGCCGGTACCAGCATCAGCACGGCAGTGCGCATCGGTTTCCGCACTGTCGATATCACCAACCGCGAATTACGCGTCAATCGCCAGCCGATTTTTGTGCATGGCGTCAATTATCACGAACATAGCGATGAATTCGGCAAAGCGGTACCACGAGCCATGATGGAGCGCGACATCCAAACGATGAAGGCCCACAACATCAATGCCGTACGCTGCTCGCACTACCCCAACCACCCCTATTGGCTCGATTTGTGCGACCAATACGGCCTATTTGTGGTCGATGAAGCCAATATTGAGCATCATGCCCTGCTCCGCCTCAGCCAAGAATCGCGGGTTAGTGCCGCCTACCTCGAACGGGTCAGCAATATGGTGGCCCGTGACAAAAACCACCCCAGCGTGATTGTCTGGTCGCTGGGCAACGAAAGTGGCTACGGTATCAACCACGAAACCAGCGCCGCCTGGATTCGCCATACCGATCCCACTCGCCCCATCCAATACGAAGGGGCAGTCAGTCCATTCAACAACGATCAAAGCATCACCTTCAACGGCACCTTGGATCATTGGAGTCGTGGGCATACCGTGACCGATATTGTGGCGCCCATGTATGCCCCCATCAGCGACATCGTGAAATGGGTGAGCACCACCAATGACCCGCGGCCGTTGATTTTGTGTGAATACGCCCACGCCATGGGTAATAGTAGCGGCTCGCTGGCCGACTATTACGCCGCATTCGAGCAACATCATGGCCTGCAAGGGGGCTTTATTTGGGAATGGCTCGACCACGGCATCCGCATGCATACCCCGGCCGGCGAAGCCTACTGGGTGTATGGGGGCAGCTTCGGTGATGTACCTAACGACCGCAACTTCGTGGCCGACGGTATGGTCTGGCCCGACCGCACCCCCCACCCTGGCATGCGTGAATTCATGTACCTCGCCCGACCGGTGCGTATCACTGCCAGCGACAGCACCAACGGCGTATTTCGCATCGAAAATCGCCGCTTTTACACCACCCTCGCCGATTTGCATGGCACGTGGCGCATCGTGGTCGATGGCACCGTCACCCACACCGGCACCGTCGCCATCCCCGCTATCGCTCCTCAATCCGCTGGCACAATCACCATCCCCGTGCAATGGCCCGCCAGCGGCGAAGCCTTCGTGGAATTTGCCTTTGCCAACACGAGTGACAACTACTGGGCACCGGCAGGGCACATTGTCGCCTGGGATCAAATCGCCGGGCCCGTCACAATCCCAGCACCGGCACCGCATACCACCACGCACACCGTCAGTAGTGTCAGTCAGACCCACCTCATCCTCACCAACAACCAACACCGGGTATTTATTGATCGCACCACCGGCGAGTTGAGCGAATTCAACCAGCGCCAAGCGATTATCGCCGGCCCCCAACTCAACCTCTGGCGCGCCCCTACCGATAACGACCACCTGCAAGAAATGTTCGCCATGATGCGCCTCCAAGCCTTCCCGCTCTGGCGTAGTGTCGGCCTCACCCAACTGCAATACCGCGTCACTGCCGTACAAGCAATGGTCACTGCGAGCGGCGAACACGCCATCGAAGTACGGAGCTGTGCCACGGGCCGCGAGCGCTGGGACGACGTCCAAACCACCCACACCTACACTTTGACGGACACCGGCAGTCTGCGTATCAGCACCCACGTCGTGCTTGCACCCGATCTGGTCGATTTACCCCGCATCGGGCTTACCCTGCAACTCGACCCCGCCTTCGAAGCGCTGAGCTGGTATGGTCGTGGTCCCCATGAAAACTACAACGACCGCAATGCCAGTAGTATGGTGGGTACCTATCACAGCACCGTCAGTGACCAATACACGCCCTACATCATGCCCCAAGAAAACGGCCACAAAGGCGACGTGCGCTGGCTCAGCTTATCTGACAACGCCGGCCAAACCCTCACCATTCGTGGCGATGCCTTGTTTGGTTTTAATGCGCTCCATTACCGCGATACCGATTTGGAAGCAGCCCAGTTTACCCCAGAGCTTCATGCCCGCCCCGAAATCATCCTCAATCTCGATCACGGCATGCGGGGGTTGGGCACCGGGTTGATGGTCGACACGCTTCCGTCATACCAGCTCCACGACCACGAGTATCACTTTACGTTTGAATTTTGTTGGGAAAAATAATCCTGCCTAAAGACAAAAAATATCTCCCATACGCATGTCAACACATGTGTATGGGAGATATTGTTGGTGCCGAAGACGGGAGTCGAACCCGTATGAGGTTGCCCTCAACGGTTTTTAAGACCGTAGCGTCTGCCATTCCGCCACTCCGGCAACACCCTAATAATACACGATGTACGCATAGGTATCAAATAATTACCAGAAATTCATCACAACTACTACGAATTCGTACGTGCTACCAAGGCAAATGTCAACATTGCTTCACACGCCAGTGCCCCGTCTACCGTGGCCGTGGCCGTCGCCTTGCCAATCCCCCGCTTCATCGCAGTAATCGTTACTTCGAGGCGCAAACTGTCACCGGGTACTACTGGTTTGCGAAAACGAGCGTTTTCGATGCCAGCAAACAAGGCAATTTTGCCTTGATTTTCGGGCAATACCATCCCTGCCACTGCCCCCGTTTGGGCAAGGGCTTCGATAATCAATACCCCTGGCATAATCGGGTAATCAGGGAAGTGCCCTTGGAAAAAAGGCTCGTTGATAGTCACTTGCTTCAGCGCCACTGCCCGCACCCCCGGCTCGAGCTCGATAATCCGATCAATCAACAAAAACGGATAGCGATGCGGAATAACCGCCATAATTTGTTCGACATTCATTACCATTGCGTTATTGCTCCTTGCGTTCACGAATATACCGGCATTGTACCATTTTGCGATGGCCTACCCAATGTTACAGATGAAATGTATTCAACAACAAAATTATGATATGCACACCCACCCAAGCCACAATCGGCAATGTTGCCATGCACACTGCCCAGGTCTGATCGCGTCCAAACAATAGAGCCACCACGCTCCCAATACTCGATGTCACCACCGTCAGCATCAACGCACCTCCGTAGTATGGTAACACCGATGCAAGCCACCACGATGAGACCGCCGACACTTTTATCATGTACCCATTGATGATATACAACATCACAAAGAGATCAAACGATAGTGCAGCAATCCAACCTAGCCACGTCCGTGGCCAAAACGAAATGGGCATTCGTAATTATCCCTTCGTATTCTTGCATATACCCTTTATAAACAACGCTATAAGCTTATATATAGCACCGGTACAAATTATTCACATATGGTATTATAGGCACATGACATTACACGTAGCCATTAACGGCTTTTTTTGGGATAAAGCAACCGTTGGTGTCGGCCAATACCTCCATGGATTCGTCAATGCCATTCAGCGCATTGACGCAATCCAATTGACGCTGATTATCCCTGCAGATACTACTCCACCTCCGACACCGCAAGGGGTAAGATTGCACCGTGTGACCTCGCCACTAGACGGGCGGTCGCGCAACCTTGCCAAGCTGTGGTTTGAACAGATTGCCGTGCCCCAAGCCGCTCAGCTCATCGGGGCCGATTTATTGCATGTGCCCTATTTTGCACCGCCTTATTACTCAAATGTACCGGTAATCACCACCATCCCTGACCTCATCCCACTTACGCGCCCCGCCTACCGTGGGTCGCCGTTGGTGCGGCTCTATACCGCCCTCGTCACGCGCGCTGCCCGCCGCAGCCATGGCATTATTGCAATTTCGCAACATGTAGCCGACCAAACCGCCCAATTACTCGCCTATCCTAGCGAACAAATCAGTGTCACCCACCTGGCCGCCGACCCCATCTATACACCTCAACCCGATGCGGTAGCGGTAGTAGCCCAGCAGGGCATCGTTGGGCCGTATATTTATTATGTGGGTGGGTATGACGAACGCAAAAACGTCGTCACCCTCCTGCGTGCATTTGCCACATTGCCTGCCACCATCCGCAACCACACATGGGTCGTACTCGCCGGGCAGGCCGCAGGAAGCAATCCCACACTATTCCCCGATATCGACCAAGAAATAGCTATGCTCGGGATCGGCGCTCGAATCAAACGAGTCAGCGTTAGTCGTGAAGCCGGGCCGGCGTTTTATAGTGCGGCAACGCTGTTTGCCTACCCCTCACTCGCCGAAGGCTTTGGGTTACCACCCCTCGAAGCGCTGGCCTGTGGCACCCCCGTACTCGTCAGTAATCGTACCAGCCTGCCCGAGGTGGTCGGTGATGCAGCCCGCAGCATTGACCCAACCAATGTAGTAGCGTGGCGCGATGCCCTCGCACAGCTCCTCAGCGACCCGGCCCAACGCCAACAGCTCCGGGCGGCCGGCATGCACCGCGCTAGTCGCTTTAGCTATGACATTACTGCCACCCAGACGGCGGCCATCTATGCCCGTATTGCGGCACAAGTGTTGTAATGAATATCCTCATCCTCTCCAAAGCCTTACTCAGTAGCGCATATCGTCGCAAAACAGATGCCCTTGCCGCACTACCCGGCGTGCAACTCACCGTGGCCAGCCCCACCCATTGGCAAGAACCGCGGGCGCAGCGCAGCGATTATGAGCCAAGCCCGACCCCCAATTATCACGTTGAGCTGTTGTCAATGCGCTTCAATGGCCAGCACCACTTGCATTACTACCCCACATTTGCGGCATTGGTGCGCCGGCTACGCCCCGACATTGTGCATGTCGACGAAGAATCCTTCAATCTCGCCACCTTCCTCGCCCTGCGCGCCGCCCATCAGGTTGGTGCTCGCACCTGTTTTTATAATTATGCCAATATTGAGCGTACCTATCCGCCACCATTTGGCTGGTTTGAACGCTA
>CANFUF010000163.1 GCA_947450095.1 Roseiflexaceae bacterium | reverse complement strand
CACCCAATCAGGGCTGGTGGGGTAGCGATATGCCACATCGGTGAGGCTGACGGCAATCGGCCCGCTGGCGAGGGGTATGGTGCCGTGGGGTGGTTGGCGTGTGGCCGAGAGTTGGTCGAGGCGCTGCAGTACGCCGCGGGCTTGTTGGAATTCTTGGACGATGCCCCGGATGTGCTCGATGGGTTGGCTCATCAAGGTGACATATCCCAGCAGTGCCACCGCATCGCCGATGGTGCCCAGCTGGTGTTGGTAGCGCCATACCCCAATCCCGATGGCGATGAGCCAGCCGACGGCATTGACCAGCGTCGAGCCGATGGCGGCTGTTTGGCTTTGCATGCGGGCGGTGCGTGTGCTATGTAACAGTGTGGTGAGGCGTGGGGTGAGGCGATTGGTCAAAAATGCTTCGGCGCCCACGGCTTTGATATCACTGATACTAGCGAAGTTTTCTTCGACGGTGTCGTACAACGCGGCATCGGCCACCCGCTCTGCTTCCCAGGCGGTGTGGTTGTCGCGTTGGGTCCAGGTAATCAACAGCGCCCCCATCACCAGATACCCCATCAAGGCGCCAAACACACTGATATCGATGTGCCAAGTCTGATAGCCTACACTGACAATCAGCACGACGGCACTGACAAATTGAGCCGTGGCACTGCCAAATACCCCTTGTAATTTGCCACTATCGGCGTCGATGCGCTCGCTCAGTTCGCCGACACCATGGGTGCGAAAAAACTCGAGGGGCTGTTGAAAAATCGCTTGCCCGACGGCGTGGCGGATGGCGTTGCTGGCCTGCCAGCCACTCTGGCTAGCGACGATTTTGCTGGCCCACGTACACAGTGGCGCCAAAATTGCCACCACCGCAAACCCGCCCAATGCCCATTGCATGGTGCGTTGTTGGATGATGGCATCGATGATTTGTTGGGTGAATCGGGGTTTGAGTACCAGCAATATCGCTTCACTGGTGGCGAGCCCGATCATCACCACAAACCAATAATTGCGCGTCAGCGCGATCCGGAGCGTCAGCGATTGCCCCAATTGCATAGGCACCTCACAGCTACTTCGTCATTCCATGCCGGTTGCATGGGCAACCGTAGCGTGGAATCTCCTCGGCTTGCCATACATGGATTGGACTGTTGCGCTACTGGTAGGAGATTGCACGTCGCCTACGGCGCCATACAATGACGTTGGGAGACGAGGGGGGCACGGACAGCGCTTGTTGCGTCGCATGAGCGCCATCCGGCATCCGCCACAAGGGCGAATAGCGGCGAATTCATTCGCCGGCATGATTCGCCCTTACTTCCTGCTTCCTGCTTCACGCTTCCTACGTCTATTGCCCTTGGATTTCCTTGATGCGTAGGGATGCTTGGGCGAGGATGCTCCGGCTTTGCTCGACGAGCAACGCCCCCCGTTGATACAACGCTAGTGATTCATCCAGCGCCAAGGTGTTTTGTTCGAGTTGGGCGGCAATCGCTTCGATTTCGCGGAGCATCGCTTCGAGTGATGGTTGTTCGCTCATGGTCGCTTCCTTACTGTGTGGATGTTACCGTGGCGTCGATTTGGCCATCGGCGAGTTGGATGTGGATGGTTTGTTGGGGGTGGCTAGCCTGCGTGGTGCGGATGATATTGCCCGCACTGTCACGCACAATCGCATAGCCCCGGGCCAGCACCGCCTGGGGATCGAGCGCCGTCAAACGGTCACTGACACGATCGACGTGGGCCTGCATCATCGTTAATCGTTGCTGCATCGCCTGATTTAGTTTTTGATTGACATAATTTAAATTTTGTTGATAGCCGGCGATCCGTTGGGCAGGCGCGGCGCGGCGCAAACGGGCGGCGTACTCATCAAGGCGCATGTCGGCTTCGGCGCACCGATTGGCGATGTGGTAGTCGAGGGTATAGCGCAGATTGGCGAGGTGTTGCAATAACTCTGCCCGGCTAGGGGTGGCTTTGACGGCGGCGGCAGTGGGGGTGGCTGCTCGCAGGTCTGCGACCATATCAGCCAAGGTCGTATCTGTTTCGTGGCCGACGCCGCTAATAATCGGGATAGGTGAGCGCAACATGGCCCGCGCCACGATTTCGCTGTTAAACGCCGCCAGATCTTCACTTGCACCACCGCCCCGCACCACCAAAATTACATCGAGGGGTTCGGTATATAACGCTTCAAGGGCGGCTTCGATGCCGGTGGGGGCATCAGTCCCTTGGACTGGACTATGGGCCAGTACCACTTCGACACAGGGGTAGCGTTGGCTGAGGGTCGTCAATACATCTTGGTAGGCGGCGCCGGTGCGCGACGTGACTACCCCAATCCGTTGTGGGATGGCGGGGATGGGGCGGTGTTTGGCCATGGTGGCATACTGCGCCATCAAGCGCTCGAGTTCGGCTTGGGCTAGCCCTATACCCACATCACGGATATCGTCGACGATGAGTTGCACCTCGCCGCGGGCGCCATAAAAATCGACGCGACCGTGCACTTGCACAATCGCGCCGATGGTGGGGCGTTTGAGGCGTTGATTGACACCCTTCCAGCAATTGGCTCGCATGGTGATATCGCCCTCTTTGAGAGTGATATACCAATGACCTGCCGGTGACGCACTAAACGCACTGACTTCTGCCTCAACCCACAAGTCGCCCAGCAACGGGTCGCGCAACAAGGTACCAATCAGGTGTGCCAAATCACCGAGGCCAATTTGACGCATATTATGCGCTCGGTTCGATGATGATCAGGGCCTGACCATATTCGACGGGTTGGCCACTTTTGACCAAAATCTTGACGACTTTGCCGGCCACGTCGCTTTCGATTTCGTTCATCATTTTCATCGCTTCGACGATACACAAGCGATCGCCAACCTTGACCATGTCCCCTTCGCTCACAAACGGCGGGTCCTTGGGGTTGGGCGTGGCATAAAACGTCCCCACCATGGGTGACGTGATTTGATGCCCGCTGATGACTGGCTCTGCCACCGGTGCTGTTGCGGGGGCGCTGACAGGCGCAGCTGCCGCTGGGGCCATTTGGGTCATGGTGTTCATTTGGGGCATATGTGAGTGAATCATCACTTGTTGGGGTTGACCACGTTTAATATGCAGACGGGCATCACCACGTTCAATCGAAAGCTCGCTGATGTCGCTGTCGTTGATTAACTTCAAAAGTTCGCGGACTTCATCAATGGCAAAGGTGCCGGTACTGCTGTGTTGTTCGTGTGTCATATGATTGTCGTTACTCCACCTATCATGATTGTTACAATCGCTGTAGCGCATTATACCACGCAGGCTTGGATTATAGTGCCGAGGCGATTTAATTATGTGATTGTGTCAATAACAACCACTCCAACGCCATCAGGTACCCCTGCCATCCCAATCCCGCCATTTGACCGGTGGCAATCGGGGCAATCACCGAATGATGCCGGAATGGTTCGCGTTTGTAGACATTCGAAATATGTACTTCGATTACCGGGCAGGCTACCGCACTTAACGCATCGCGGATGGCATAACTATAGTGCGTAAACGCCCCTGGGTTGATGATGATGCCGTGGCTGGCGGCATGCTCTTGCTGAATCGTGTCAATCAACACCCCTTCATGATTCGATTGCACACAATAGACGCTGGCATTGGACCGGGCTGCCCGGGCCGTCAAGGCCTGTTCGATGTCGGCCAACGTGGTGGCGCCATAAATGTGGGGCTCTCGGGTCCCCAGCATATTGAGATTGGGGCCGTTCAAGACGAGGATGCGCATGGTGGTGTCCTTTTTTGTGTTGCTGTTGTTGGTATTGTATGAGAAAAACAATGTCTGCGTATGCCAATCCGGCGCTTCGTCACCAATGCTTTCTTTGTCATGGAATGACGCCGAGAGTCAAAAACTTCCTACTTCACTTCCTACTTCACTTCCTACTTCCTCCTTCATACTTCCTACTTCACTTCATACACATTTCTAATATGAGCGCTATTGCAGATGCGCCTGAATTCGCTACAATTAAAACATACCGGATTCGTACTGATACGGTGCGAATTACCCAGCGTCATCAACGCATATCACGATGATGCGACTGTACGGCAAATTTAATTATAAGAGGGGTATTTACACACCATGAGTAAGATTGTTGGTATTGACTTAGGCACGACGAATTCTTGTGTTGCCGTGATGGAAGGTGGCGATGCGGTTGTCATCCCCAGTTCCGAAGGCAATCGCACCACCCCGTCGATTGTGGCATTCACCAAGAGCGGCGAACGCTTAGTCGGTCAAACCGCCAAACGCCAAGCCACCATTAACGCCGAAAACACCCTTTATTCCATCAAACGTTTCATTGGCCGCACCTACGACGAAATTACCCAAGAACGCGAAATGGTGCCCTACAAAGTCAACCAAGGTGGCCGCAACGATGTGCGCATCGTTTCGAGCAACACCAGCAAAGAATACGCCCCCCAAGAAATCTCCGCCATGGTCTTGCAAAAGCTCAAGGCCGATGCTGAAGCCTACTTGGGTGAGCCCGTCACCAAAGCCGTCATCACCGTACCGGCGTACTTCAATGACAGCCAACGCCAAGCTACCAAAGACGCCGGCAAAATCGCAGGCCTCGAAGTGTTGCGCATCATCAACGAACCAACTGCCGCTGCGTTGGCATATGGGCTCGACAAAAAGAAAGACGAAACCATTTTGGTCTTTGACCTTGGTGGTGGTACGTTTGACGTGTCGGTCCTCGAGGTCGGCGATGGTGTGGTCGAAGTCAAAGCCACCAATGGTGACACCCACCTCGGCGGCGACGACTACGACCAACGCGTGGTGGTCTGGATGATCGACGAGTTCCGCAAAGACCAAGGTATCGATTTGGGCAAGGATCGTCAAGCGCTCCAACGCCTCAAAGAAGCCGCCGAAAAGGCCAAAATCGAACTTTCGAATATGTCCGAAACCGAACTCAATTTGCCCTTTATCACGGCTGACGCCAGTGGTCCTAAGCACTTGCAAATGCGTTTGTCACGGGCCAAGTTTGAGCAACTCACGGCCGAATTGACCGAGCGCCTCAAGAACCCCGTCATCCAAGCCTTGCGCGACGCCGGCTTACAAGCCAGCGCCCTCGACGAAGTGGTGTTGGTGGGTGGTTCGACCCGCATGCCGGTGGTGCAGGAATTGGTGCGCAAGCTCACCAACAAAGAGCCCAACAAGAGCGTCAACCCCGACGAAGTGGTGGCCATCGGTGCCGCCATCCAAGCCGGTGTGTTGGGCGGCGACATCAAAGATGTGGTGTTGCTCGACGTAACGCCGTTGTCGCTCGGTGTCGAAACCTTGGGTGGCGTGATGACGCGCTTGATCGAACGCAACACCACCATTCCTACCCGCAAGAGCGAGATCTTCTCGACGGCTGCCGACAGCCAAACCGCCGTCGACATCCACATCTTGCAAGGCGAGCGTGATTTGGCTAGTGACAACATGACCTTGGGTCGCTTCCGCCTCGAAGGTATCCCGTCTGCACCCCGTGGTATGCCCAAAATCGAAGTCACCTTCGACATCGATGCCAACGGTATCCTCAATGTGTCGGCCAAAGACCAAGCCACCAGCAAGGAACAACGCATTACTATCACCGCCAGCACCAACCTCAACAAAGACGAAGTCGAGCGTATGGTCCGTGATGCCCAATCCCACGCCGAAGACGATCGCCGCAAACGCGAAATGATCGAACTCAAGAATCGCTCGGATAGCATGGCCTACGACAGCGAAAAATCACTCAATGATTTGGCTGGCAAAATCGATGCTACGCTTGCAGAAAAGATTCGCACCGTCATCGCCGAATTGCGGACTGCCATCGGCAACGAAAACGAATCGTTGATGAAGAGCACCGGCGAAGAACTTGCCCAATTGATGGGTCAAGCGACGCAACAAGCCACCGCCGCTAATTCCGGTGATGGCTCAGGTACCCCGCCCGCAGACGGCGATGTGGTTGATGGTCAATATACCGTCGACTAAATCGGTCCGATAAATTCGAGAACGGCACGGTACACTACGTACCGTGCCGTTGTCTATTTACTGCAATACTGACATATAATGGGTGAATTACACAAATCTAATGCGTGTGTAGTATTATTGGGATATGTATTATGGATTAAATTTGGTATTTTTATCAAATTTACTTACCATAAAAAATGGTATACTTACCATAATATCGTTGCTGATGAGAGAGGCAACAGCATTAAATGATCACTGTTGATCTTGTAATAATTACTATCATCGTACTCTTTACGACATTCGGATTTTATTGGGGTGCAATTCGTCAACTGCTCGCAGTTACCGGATTACTTGCAAGTATAGTGGTGGCGAGTCGGTTTGCCCCAAGTGTGGCAGATTCATTACATGGTATGATTGCTGATGATGCAGTTGCGATGCTCAT
>CANFUF010000162.1 GCA_947450095.1 Roseiflexaceae bacterium | reverse complement strand
CTTGGCGGCGCTTAGGACCAATACCGTCGATTTCTTCGAGGGTGGAACTTTTCATTGATTTGGCCCGCAAGCTACGGTGATAGTTTTTGGCAAAACGGTCGGTTTCTTCGTCGATGGTCTGCACCAACCCCAGCGCCGGGCTCGACCGTTCCAGCACGATTAACTCGCTCGCCCCAGGCAATAACAAATCAAAGCGATCGCGCTTGGGGCCTTTGACCACCCCAACGGTGGGGATATGCCCGAACCCGAGGGATTTTAGGGCGGCACAAGCGGCATTGAGTTGGCCAGCGCCACCGTCAATCAAAATCAAGTCGGGCAACAAAGCCCAGGCTTCTTGGTCACGTTGTTGGGCGTCGCTGGGTTGGCTTTCGTCGGGCAAATCGTTGACCGACAAGGTGACGGCTTCGCCGAGGGCAGCCGCCGCCCGCTTGAAGCGCCGCTCGATCATTTCGCGGATGGCGGCAACGTCGTTGGCGCCATCGACACTTTTGATGCGGAACTTGCGATAGTGCTTTTTTTGGGCATCACCATCTTCAAACACCGTCATTGCACCCACCGTATTGGTGCCTTGGGTGTTTGAGACGTCGAAGCATTCGATGCGGTGGGGCGGCTCGCTCAGATTCAATACCGTTGTCAATTCACGCAAGCCGACCAAGGCTCTTTTTTCGGTGTCAAGCCAGGCGGTGCGCAACTCGGACAATTTGCGTTGGGCATTGGTGGTGGCCATGTCGATGAGATCGTGCTTTTCACCACGGCGGGGCACGCTGATTTCGACTTTGTGGCCGCCTTTTTGCGACAACCACTTCTCAATAATCACCGGTTCTTCGATGTGCTCTGCCAACAAAATATTGGGAGGGACTTCGGCAGCGTTATCATAAAACTGCGTCACAAACGAGGTCAGGAGCTGGGTGTCATCTTCGTCTTCGGTGTTTTGCAAGGCAAACGGCTCGGCGCCAATCAATTTGCCGTTGCGAATATAAAAAATCTGTACCACCGCCGAGCCATCTTCGCGAGCAAAGGCAATCACATCTTGGTCGGTATTGACGGTACGGAGCACTTGTTGGCGTTGGCTCATCTGCTCGATGTCGCGGATTTGGTCACGCACAAAGGCAGCCCGCTCGAATTCCATGGCAGCAGCCGCAGTTTGCATGCGCTTGCGCAATTGTTTGAGGACATCGTCACTTTTGCCTTCGAGGAAGCGACAGACTGATTCAATCGCTTGGCGATAGTCTTTTTGGGACACCAGTGCCGGCACACACGGCGCCAAACAGCGACGCATATCGTGGTACAAACAGGGCTTGCCCATGCGTTGGTGGCGCTGGAAGCGGTCGTCGCCACAATCAAACGGCGGCCGGAAGGCAAACAGACGGTTGAGCTCGCTCAAGGTGCGGCGCACCGACCCTGCCGCGGCATATGGTCCAAAATAGCGCGAGCCATCGACCACCACATGCCGTGTGGTCAAAATGCGGGGCCAGGCGTCTTGGAGGGTGACTTTGATATAGGGGTAGCTACGATCATCTTTGAGCAAGACGTTATAGCGCGGGCGATGTTGCTTGATGAGATTCATTTCGAGCAACAACGCTTCGAGCTCGCTATTGGTGACGATGATGTCAAAATCGGCGATTTTGGCCACCATACGGCGGTTTTTGTTGGAGAGTTGGCCGATATTGAAATACGAACGCATGCGGTCACGCAAGGTTTTGGATTTGCCGACGTACAACACGCCCCCTTGGAGATCCTTCCAGATATAGACGCCGGGCAAAAGGGGCACGCCTTTGAGGCGTTGCTCGAATTCGTCGGGGTTAATCACGGCGGTGAAACGCAGATTGGCCATGATTTACCCCCACCCCAAATCATCACCGGCAGATGATTTGGGGCCAGATGGGGCATCGCCGTCGAATTCTTCGTCGATCATCTGGTCGACCATTTCATTCCAATCACCGCCAGCTTCTTCGCCCATGGTTTGCCCCAGTTGTTTGGCCCATTTCGCCACGGCGCGCGGATCGTTTTCGTCAACCCCGCCCAACATGCGGTCATCGCCCAGCGCCTCAGCCCGTTGCGCGTCAGAGCGCACCTGTGCCACTTGCGACACGCGCCGTTGTACGGTGGTGGCGTGGCAGCGGGGGCAGGCTAAATCCGCAGGGTCACGAAAGCCCCGTACCAGTTTTTGAAAATGACCATGACATTGTTGACATTGATATTCGTATATGGGCATCTGCGCCACCTATGTGTTATTGCAATCCATACACCTATTGTACCCCACGTCACTGCAATGATTTGAGGACTTGGGGGATTAGGGGGAGGGCGTCACTCGCCAGCGTGCCGGCATCACCCTGCTGAGTGCGTAGGATTTGGGCGACCTGCCCTTGGATGTAGACACCCACGCCAGCGGCCGCCCATGGTGAGGCACCTTGGGTCAACAGGCCGGCAATAATCCCCGCCAAGATGTCGCCACTGCCGGCGGTAGCCAAGGCGGGATTGGGGTGGGGCCAGACCAATAAGCGGCCATCGGGGTGGGCAATCAGCGTGGTACTCCCTTTCATCACCACAATTTGTTGCCATGTTTGCGCGCAGTATGTGGCGATTTGGTGGGGCAATAAATCAGGCAACACCCCACCATACAACCGGCGTAATTCGCCGAGGTGGGGGGTGAGCACATAGCGCTGTGGCGTGAGACGCGTGTACCACTGCGGGTCGCGCCCCAGCAACGCCAAGGCATCGGCATCCAGTAGCGCGGGACGGTCACCGATACACGCCGGCGCCAACACCGCCCACAACAATTGGGCCACGGCGTCACTGCGCCCCAGACCGGGACCGATGAGCAACGCGGTAAAGCGGGGATCGGTGAGGGCTACACAATCCTCGGTGACATTACCGGTCAACGACGTCAACGTTGATTCGGGCAGACGCCAGAGCAACGGTGCGAGGGCACTCGGCGTCGCGAGGCTGACGATACCCGCCCCCACCCGCGCCGCGGCGGCAGTGGCCAAATAGGCAGCGCCGGGGAATTGGGCCGAGCCCGCCCAGACACTCAACGTGCCGTAGGTGCCCTTGTAGGAATCACGGGGGCGGGCGGGACGCTGAGATTGGGCCCAGGCCGTGGTGAGTTCGTGGTACGGCAAGTGAGCATTATCAATACCGATGTCGACAGCAACTACCTCGCCGGCGGCATCCATGGCAGGCAAATAACAGAGCCCGATTTTGCGCGGGCCGGTAGCAATGGTCAGGTCGGCGCGGACAACGGTACCGAGCAATGTACCACTATCGGCCACACAACCACTGGGCAGGTCGATGGCCACACAGAGCACGTGGGGTGGGCGCTGATTGATGGCGTGCACTATGGCAAGTGCGTCATCCCCAAGAGCCCGATTACTGCCAATCCCCAACAAGCCATCGACCATGAGGTCAACGCTGGCACAGGTCTGTGCTAGGGTTGTGGCATCCCAATCAATGATATGCTGCACACCAGCAGCAGTCGCCGCAAGGAGCCATTCATCGGACGTACGGCGCCAACAGATGAGCGTCACCTGCCGGCCGTGTTGCGCCAACTGGGCGGCAACCACGAGGGCATCAGCGCCGTTGTGGCCGGGTCCGGCCAACACCAGCACGCTGGGGTGGCTAGTGAAGCGGTGCACGATGACCTGCGCCACCGCCCCACCCGCCCGGGCAATCAACGTCACTTCAGATATACCGTCTGCCATGAGTTGGGCTTCGCTAGCGCGCATTTGGGCGGCGGTGACAATGGCAGTGGTCGAAGTATCCATCGATTATTTCCGCTTCCACGAGGCAACCAATGCACGTAACCCCTGCCAATAATAGCCATTAATCATCATCATGATAGCTTCGAGTAACGGCAGACTAAACATGCCATTCCCCAGCATCAATAGGCTCCGCATCGGCATTTCTTTGGCCATCGATTCAAACATGATGGCGGTGGGGGACTCAGGATCATGACCACTCATTTTGTGGATTTGGGCATACATCTGACGATGGAGTAGTCGCGCCAACCATGAATCGTGCATGTCGGATACCGGGGTGTTGAGGGTGTACTGTCCTCGCGTCACGCGTGGCACGCGGATGTCACGCCCACACAGCGCCGCAAACGCTTCAGCACCAAATACCCCACGCTGGGGCTGGTAATAGGGCTCGAGCAGGGGTGTACGGGTCACCTGCACTGGTGGCGCAATCACATCAAGCAATGCCGTCAAGCGAATATCGCGTGATGATGCGCCGATTTGCACTTCAAACTGTCCAGCTTCGACGACCCAATCGGCTTGGGGTACGTCGTAATAGGCAAAGCTCCGTTTGTTGAGCACGAATTGGACTTGTTGGGATTCACCCGGTTGTAAATAGACTTTGGCGAATTCTTTGAGCTCGTGATAAGGGCGAAACACCATACTCGCCACATCACGCACATACAGCTGCACTACCTCAGCACCAGCCCGAGTACCGGTATTGGTGATGATGGCACGCACCGTGACGGTATCGTCGGCATTAATCGACGTCGCACTCACCGCAATGTCGCTATAGGCAAAGGTGGTGTAACTCATGCCATAGCCAAACGGGTATTGGACCGGAGTGGCGACGGTGTTGTAGTAGCGGTAGCCCACATAGATGCTTTCGCGATATTCGACCGATTGTCCTGACCCTGGGAAGCTGGTATGGGCGGGGTGGTCTTGCCATTGCAACGGGAAGGTTTCGGCCAGCTTACCACTGGGATTAACATCGCCATACAGCACATCTACGATGGCACTACCGGCGGCTTGGCCCCCCAGATAAGCCTCGATGATGGCGGGTACGTGGTTGTGCCACGGCATTTGGATGGGAGCGCCATTGCTTAGCACCACCACTACCTTGGGATTGACAGCTGCCACGGCGGCAATCAACGCGTTATGTGAATCTGGCATGGCCATGGTAGTACGGTCAACCCCTTCGGTTTCGTCGATATCAGGCAACCCCACACAAAGCACTACGACGTCGGCGTGGCTGGCCACATCTACGGCTTCGGCCATCAAGTCGGCGTGAATGGCGTGTTTACGCGGGATATAGCCGGCAGCGTAGTGGACAGCGTCAGCGCCAAGTCGTTCTACCAAGATGTCATAGACGGTATCGAGCTGACTGGGGGCAATCAACGAACTGCCGGCCCCTTGGTAGCGGGGTGTTTTGGCGAATGCACCAATCACCGCCACAGACGCCGTAGGAGCGAGGGGCAACAATCCACCATCATTTTTGAGCAACACCATGCCTTCGGCAGCTGCACGTCGCGCCAATACATGGTGGGTGGGTTGGTCGTAGGGGCGGGGGTCGGCATAGGCAGGTAATGACTGGGCAATCATCGTCAAAATCCGCGTCACGGTTTGGTCAAATACGGTCTGTGGCAGGGCACCCGATGCCAATGCCTCGGCAATCCGACCATCGTGGGAGCCACCACTACTGGGCATCTCGAGATCCATACCGGCCAAAATACTGGGCACACGTTGGTACACTGCACCCCAGTCTGACACCACCGCACCACGAAAGCCCCACTCTTTGCGCAAAATCGTCGTGAGCAAGCGGTGATTTTGGCTACAGAGTTCGCCATTGAGGCCGTTGTAGGCGCACATCACCGTCCAGGGTTGGGCAGTTTTGACGGCATACTCAAAGCTAGCAAGGTAGATTTCACGCAGGGCCCGTTCATCGACAATCGTATCGATGGTCATACGACGCGCTTCTTGATTGTTAGCGGCAAAATGTTTGATCGAGGTACCAATGCCGTGTGATTGCACACCGTTGATGTAGGCGGCCGCCAAATGACTCGACAGCAGGGGGTCTTCGGAGAAATATTCAAAATTGCGGCCACCCAACGGTGAACGTTTGATGTTGACCCCGGGGCCAAGTACCACACTCACTTGCATGGCTTGCGCTTCGACTGCAATGGCAGAACCTATTTCGGCCAACAATTCACGATTCCAGCTACTTGCCAACGCCGCGGCGGTGGGGAAGCAGGTAGCCGGCACGGTATTGTCGAGGTCAATGCCTTCGGTGACGGCTTGTTTGCGCACCCCATGTGGACCATCAGTGATATAGAGTGAAGGAATCCCAAGGCGCGCTATGGCTGGTAATTGCCAAAAATTAGCCCCTGAGCAGAGGTCAATTTTTTCAGCCTGGGTCATTTGGGCAAGCACGCTCGCCACATCAAAGGCGGTATTTGATGACATGAACTACTCCATTAATATGCATTTATCATGGTACTATTGGTACTCTTTTTATACCATAAATATGATAAATACCTAGTCATCACTATACCACCCGTGGGGCGAATACCGGCGCATGTCATATTGCCATCCCGTGGGGCGAATACCGGCGCATGTCATATTGCCATCCCGTGGGGCGAATACCGGCGCATGTCATATCGCCATCCCGTGGGGCGAATACCGGCGCATAAATGCGCCGTTTTATTCGCCCCTACGGTGTACAACATGATTCGTGCGCCCGTACGACGCCGGCGCATGCCATATCACCATCCCGTGGGGCGAATACCGGCGCATGTCATATCGCCATCCCGTG
>CANFUF010000161.1 GCA_947450095.1 Roseiflexaceae bacterium | reverse complement strand
TCGGCATGCACATAGGCACCAAGCTGCTGTCGTACCACAGATTCAGCACCACTAATTACCCGCACCGCCGTTACCTGCAACTGATTGGCCGTCAAGGTACCTGTTTTGTCGAAACAGAGGGTATCGACCTGACACATCGCATCGACCGCCGCCGTCTGTTGCACCAATCCACCGGCACGGCTCATATATACCGCCGCTAGCGAGAGACTGACGGTCAATGTCAATACCAAGGCATTGGGGATTAACCCGGCCATTACGGTCAGGTGGGCAATCAGTTGCACCAGCGGGATTTGCAAGTAATAATCGCGGATAAATACGACCAACATGAGACTGCTCGCAATTAATACCATTATCTGCAATACGCGATTGACATCAGTCATCAATGGGGTCACGATAGTGCGGGGGATTTGCGCCCCGGCAATAATCTGCGCCATAGTACCTTGATTGGTAGCGACGGTGACCTGGTACCAAGCGGCCCCACTCACACACCATGCGCCGGCAATTAATTCATCGCCAGTCGTATGCACAATTGGCTCATTTTCGCCCGTCAATAATGATTCATCAAAGGCTGCACTGTCGGCTACCAAAATCTGCCCATCGGCGACGATTTGATCGCCCGGACGAACCAACACCACATCCCCAGCGACGACTCGCTGAGGATGGACGGGGTGGAGTGCATCAGCACGCCACACGTACACCGTCGGCAAGGTGGCGGCGGCAATTTGTTGGAGCATGATGCGCGCACGAATCGATTGCACCATGCTCATCATCACATTGATGGTGACGACAATCATCGTCGCAAACGCATCGAGTTCACGCCCCAGCACCCACAACGCCCCCCCTAATCCCAAAATAATCAGATTGAGTGGCGTAAACAAAATACGACTACATAACACGACATATTCGCGAAATACACGCCAACGCTGCCAGCGCACCGTACTTGCGTCAAAGCGAATTTGGGCATCATGATGGGTTAAACCGGCAATAGGAGGAACAACAGGAAGCATGACCGCTCTTTCCTAAGTAAACACCTCTTATAACCATACCACACACATATTAAGACGGTGTAGTCGCTAAGAGACTACACCGTTAATCTTTTATCTAGCGCATGTTACACAAACACTACTTCACTACAATCGTGTCCCATTGTGCCAACCACGCATCACGATTACTCGCAATGGTTTTGGCATCGATTTGGGTTTTGATCGTTGGTTTGGCTGCAAATTTGGTATACAAATCTGGCACTGTCGCCGTTTGACTAGCTGGGTAGACAAACATCTGTGTTGGCATATCGTTTTGGAAGTCATTGCTCAGCATGAATTCAACAAATTGTTGCGCCAATACGGCCTGCTTGGCTCCTTTGAGCACGCCGGCATATTCTACTTGACGAAACGCCCCAAAAGCCACATTCCCTGTTGGTGGTTCGGTAAGCTTGCCTTCACTGAAAAAAACTTCGGCGGCGGGGCTGGTTGAATACGACACCACCAACGGCCGCGGGCCTTTGCCACTCGAACCGCTAAAGTGGGTATAGTAGGCCGTTGTCCAGTCATTGGCGACCAACACATCATTGGCGCGCAACGCTTGCCAATATGCTTGCCAGCCATCTGGGCCAAACTCTGCCACCGTCGCCAAAAAGAAGGCGAGACCGGTTGATGAGGTCGCCGGGTTTTCGATGACCAACTTACTCTTCCACTGTGGCTCGGTAAGTTCTTTCAGACTTTGGGGCACGGGCAAGCCTGCTGCCTTGAGGCCAGCCACATCATAATTGATGAGCACATACCCCACGTCAACAGGCAACAACGGTGCACTGACGTCTGTGGTTGCTTCGGCGACAAAGGCCGGCGCCACACTCGGTGTGAAGTCCGCCAAAATCCCAGATTCCAAGGCCCGACTCAAAAAGGTATTGTCGACGCCATAAATTACATCAGCCAACGGGGCATCTTTGCTCAAAATCGCCTTGTTGAGCATGCTACCGGCATCGCCAGCATTGATGATTACCACTTTAGCTTGGTATTGTGCTTCAAATTTGGCCAGCACTTCTGAACTGACAGCAAAACTATCGTGGGTCAACACCGTTAATTCAGTTACCCCAGGAGCCAACGTTGCCGTTGCCGTAGCGGCACTCTCTTGCGGTGTCGTCGTTGCGTCAGGTACAGTTGTCGCAACTCCCGCTGTAGTAGTGCTGATGGTTGATTCTGCTGCTAGTGTGGCAGTTGGAGTTGCCGCTGATTTCGTACCACAAGCCACCAACAACGCAAGTCCAATCACCCATAACAATCCTTGTTTCCGCATACCTAGCTCCTCTAAAAATCCAAAAAAGAACGCGCATCACAAGCGGATTGGGCTTGTGATGCGCAAATATACTGCATCTGCTTTCCTCCGCCGGTATTAACCGGATCAGGTTCGAAGGGTCAGCGACATTGACGGTCGCATCTCAGCCAAGCTCTCTTGGCGCCCCTAGCTACTATGTACTTGTGAATGAATCGCATAGTAACAGATGCCCACCCACTTGTCAAAAGTGGCGCGCCTAAAACACCCCTTCGAGGTATTGGCGGGTACGTTCTTGTTGGGGATTGGTAAAGAGTTCGCGGGCCACCCCTGCCTCCACCACTTCGCCCATATACATAAAAATCACGTAGTCGGCCAAGCGTTTGGCTTGGCGCAAGGTATGCGTCACAATCACAGTGGTGTATTGATTTTTGAGCTCAAGCAAGCGTTTTTCGATGTGTTGTGACGAAATCGGATCGAGCGCCGAGGTCGGTTCATCGCCAAGGATGACTTCGGGTTCGACTGCCAACCCACGTGCCAAACAGAGCCGTTGCTGTTGGCCAATCGACAAACTGGTTGCTGGCTCGTGCAAACGGGTTTTGACTTCTTCCCACAAGCCCGCTAACTCGAGATAATGTTGTACCGCTACCGCATAATCGGCTTTGTTGGTGCGCATTTGGTGGATTTGCATGCCATAACAGACGTTGTCATAGATTGACATGGGCAAAGGTGTGGGGCGTTGGGCCAGCAAGCCAACCCGCTTGCGTACCGCCGTGACATCGACGTCGCCCGCATAGATGTTTTGCCCATCCACCTGCACCGCCCCCGTAATCGTCGTACCATCAGTCAGCTCGAGGAAGCGATTAAAACTCTTGAGCAAGGTGGTTTTGCCACACCCCGATGGACCCATGATGACGGTAATTTGTTGCCGCGGGATGGCGATACTGACATTCGTCAGCGCTTGTTGTTTGCCATAAAACACGTTGAGATTGGTGACATCAATATGTGCACTCATGCGATTTTGTTCCCTTCACACCAATCATTATTTCACCGTGTAACGTTGCAAGCGGGCCGCCAACCAGCGCGATCCAAAGCTGACCACCAACACGATTATCGTCAAAATCAAGGCCGAGGCATAGCCTCGTTCACGTACTTCAGGATAGGGCGTCCCCAATTGAAAAAAAACGGCCAGCGGCAATGAGGCCGTCGGGCGCATCAGCGACGTCGGGATACGGTCGGTATACCCTGCCGTAAACAGCACCGCTGCCGCATCGCCAATCCCCCGCCCAAAGGCCAACAACACCGCCGTCACAATCCCAGGCAGCGTTTGCGGGATTATCACGCGCAAGGCGACTTCGAGTTTGGTTGATCCGAGTGCCAAGGCGGCCTGCGCCAAATCACGGGGCAAGCGCCGAATTACTTCATCCATAGCCCGGGTCATAATCGGTAATTCAACCAGCGCCAATACGATAATCCCCGCCAACAACGAAGCCCGCACCCCCAAGACAATCATCAAGGTAAAGCCAAAGGCACCATAGACAATCGAGGGAATTCCCCACAACACGTCCAGTGCCAAGCGCACCAATTGCGCCCAGCCCGAGGTCGCCAAATAGGTTTGCAGGTAGAGGGCAATCGGCAAGGCAAACACAATTGCCAAGGCCGTCGCCCCAGTTGCCAAATAGAGCGACCCAAGGATGGCATTGAGCACGCCACCTGCTTTGCCCATATAAAACCCACCTTTGGGGGCTTGCGAAATCATTTGCCATGTCAACGATGGCAAGCCGCGAACGATAATCGTCCACAAAATCGCACCGAGACAGAGTGCCACAATCACCAATGAGCCAATCATGGCAATTTGCATGATACGTTCAATCAGATGACGTCGATTCCAAGGTTGTCGTCGCATAATTTTCCCTTTGTGACATGCCGATTTATTTGACAAAGCGCTTGAGGACAATCGTGGCCATGATATTGAATAACAAAATAATTACCAACAGAATCAAGGCCGCACACAACAATGCCGCATCATAGAGCGGAATCGACATCATGTCGCCATAGTTGTTGGCAATCAATGCCGGCAGTGGATAGGCCGCATCAAACAACGAATGGGGGACTTGGGCGATATTGCCCACCACCATCAACACGGCGATGGTTTCGCCAAAGGCCCGTGACGCCCCCAGTACAATCGCAGCGATAATCCCCGGCATGACTTGGGGCAACAAGACACGTCGGATTGTTTCCCAGCGCGTGGCCCCTACCGCCAGCGAGGCATTGCGTAAATCAACCGGCACCGTATTGAAAATCTCAAACACCACCGCAATAATCAGGGGCGTAATCATGATTGCCAAGACAATTCCCCCTGCCAGCACACTAAAGCCGGTCGGTTGTTGGACGGCAAATAATCCCCAAAACCCCAACAGCCGTTGTGACCACGGCCCGATCATGGTTTCAACCAACGGTACCACCGCCAGCAATCCCCACACGCCATAGACCACTGGCGGGATGGCAGCAAGCACGTCGAGGATGGGTTTGGCGAGCAGTCGCGTGCGGGCACCTGCGTATTCGGCCAGGTAAATTGCCACCAAAATACAGGGTGGGATGGCCAAGCCTACCCCCACCACCGTTACCCACACAGTGCCCACAATAAAGGAATAAAAGCCAAAGCGTCCCTCACTGGGCTTCCAATCGATCCCAAACAGCAAATCAGTGAATGGATAACGACTCAAAATAGGCCATGACCGATAAAGCAATCCAATCAGCACTACTGCAATCAACCCGATTGGTAATATCGTAATGACAAAAAAAACGTGCCGCACCCACGTGTCGGTGCGCTGACGGGATACCGCCACCACATGCTGATTGCGCGTGGTGGCGGCGGATTGTATGGGGTTTTGTGCCATATTGTCCTGATTCATACCATCATTTCAACTTGCCTAATGATTCCGTTTGTTGCTCAGGGGTCAATGGGACGTACCCCGCTTGACTCAAAAACTGTTGCCCGTCAGTGACAATCCACGTAATGAACGCCAATGTCACACCCGTGGGTTTGCCGTTGGTCGCCAGATTCTCGAAGCGGGCAGGCGGTGAAGGATAAACCCCATCAGCTACTGCTTTAATAGCATCTGCTGCCGTTTTGTAGAGTTCATTGGCATCGGCTTGGCCATTGTCATTCACATCAATGGGGGGGACAATAGCATTTGGTACAAGTGTACCACCACGCACATCAAACACGCTATTGAGGTTGCTATAGCCAATCCCCAAGGCATCTTTGGTGACGGTATCAACCAAGGCTGGCTCGCCATTGACGCCAATCCCTTTGATGTCGTCTTGGACTTTGCCACCCGCAAACTTAGCCCACATTTCGCCGGCACCACCCGCATCTGAACGGGTATAGACATGGATTTCGTCGGTAATTTCGGGTTTACCTATTACTTCACCCCACGTCTTGATTTCGCCGGTCACAAATATTTTCGCAAACGTCGCTTTACTCATCCCTTTGGCCAAAATCTCACTGGCATAGGGATTTTTGGCGCTAATCAAGGGAAATACGGCGTCTTTGGTGACTGCCACCCAATAGGCACCCTTGGCGGTTTCTTCGGGTTTGATCTCGCGTGAAATCATGCCGATGTCCACCGACCCACTCAACATGTCGGTCATCCCTTTGCCGGCACCGCCACCCTGCACATCAAATTGCACGTTGGGGTGAAGCTTGCTGAACTCTTCGGTCCATACCGTCATCATTGGGTACAACGCAAATGCCCCCGAAATAGCGACGGTGCCAGTTAATTCGTCTGGGGAAGCAGCAGTGTTTGCGTCAGACGTACTCGGTGCTGCACTGCCACATGCACTCAACACCAATGCACTCATCACCAACAATCCCGCTAACCGTGTAATGATGTTCATATTGACCTACTCTTTTAAAATACTATCAAATCACTAGGATTTATAGGAATAGTCTAATACTAAAAAAATCATTTGTCAAATTATGGGGGGATTTTCGTTATCTCGCACAGAGGGCGCAGAGAGCGCTGAGCGTCTTTTTTGTGGTGGTCGATACATGCCTGCCGATGCGGTTTCTTTTTTATCTCGCAAAGCGTTATCTCGCACAGCGCATACTTGAGTATCTTTTTATGTGGTGGTGGTTGATTAATATCTGTCAATGCCAATACCTGCGCCAAAATCACACCCCGAGCGTCATTCCATGCCGGTTGCGATAGCACCCGGAGACGCAGCAGACTGCGGCTGTGCAGCGTGGAATCTCCCAAAGCATTCCATAGGATAGGCACACGACGGGGTATCGCGTGACGCTGTACCGGTCTCATACCCCGTGCCCCATCCGTGACTAGGCACCACACACGACTGCGCCCCAGAGGCCATGACACCACACTGTTGCCTTTTTTTGCCTACTATTTTTATTTCAAATTTGTTTGAACTATTTTTTCACCAAAAAATATCCCTTACCGCTCCCTCCGCATCGATTCAGAATCTATCCCAGCATCCCTGCACCAGGCATCACACACGACTGCACCCCAGAGACCATGGCACCACACTGTTGCCTTTTTTTGCCCACTATTTTTATTTCAAATTTGTTTGAACTATTTTTTCCACCAAAAAATATCCC
>CANFUF010000160.1 GCA_947450095.1 Roseiflexaceae bacterium | reverse complement strand
TGCGTCAATATGCGCAGGCACGATATCGGCTACTGCGACCAAATGGGTTTGGGGATTGCGTTGGTAGGCACCGGCGTGTGTATAACCAATCTGGTAGCCACCCAATTTGGTTTGGGTGGCGTTAGCTTTGCCGGCGCCGATAATTGCAGTACGAGTAATCATAGGGAATATCCTTTAGGTGACTAGCGCTTGAGCAACCACTGTATGCTATTGCGCCATAATTGGCGCATCGCTGGTGGCTCCATCGAGCGTAGATTGTGACCAAGGGCAATGTAGACGGCCTTGCCGACGTTGACGCTGGCATCGAGGGTGGTAAGCATGGGGTGTTGTTCGCCATCCCAGCTGGCCCAGGCATGGTGGGTCGGGTTGCGGGTATCGTCCATCCAGAGTTTGTAGTAGATTTCGTCATCAATGGCGAAATCAGTCAGGCCGGCGACGACAGGGTGCCCGCTATCCCCGATGGTGATGGTGTGGTGTTGGAATGGCGAATGCGATGCCCGTTGCCAGCCCCAGCGCACACCAAGGCGCTGCGAAAATTCGGGCCAATCGCTATAGCAACCGATGGCGCCGTGGTGGATGAGCATGGGGCGCCCTGAATCACAATAGCGCAAATAATTGGCTTGGGCGGTGGCGTCGATGGGGGTATAGGTCATATTGCCTGCCCAATCAGCATTCATGCCTGGCCAAAGCATGCCCATCGGTACGAGCAAATCGACATCGTCGAGATCGGCAAAGGCGTCGCCATCGGCGCGGACGCTGATGCGGTAGTGTGGGTCGAGCCACGTGCTAATAATGGTGGCTTGGTCATCGACAGGGTGGACCCGTGGGCCTCCGACATGGAAGCGAATGTGCATGGCGTAATTCCTTTTAGTATGGTTTCGTCTATTATACGGGTGGATGTACATAGTGTGGTGTGAGTGCGGTACACTAGGCAGAAGTAATTTTATTCGAGGGATGCATGGCACATTCAGCAAAAGGGCGGTGGTTGCACAACCCCGTGGTCCGTGGTGCGAGTTATTACTTTGGCTATTGGGGTGTGGTAGGGTTTTATGTGCCGTTTCTCAATGTGCATTTTTTGCAAATCGGCTTGAGTGGCTCACAAATTGCTATTTTTTCGACATTGTTGCCGTTGTTAATGCTGACGTCGGCTCCGTTTGTGGCCAGCTTGGCAGATCGCTTACGCGCCCGAGTGCGAATTTTGGCGGCCTGTATTGCCATCACGGGGATTACCATTTATTTGCTGGGTGTGAGTACCAATTATTGGGTGCTCTTGCCGTTGATGTTGTTGATGTCGATTGTGCGTAGCCCCATCGCCGGTATCGGTGACGGTTTAGTTGCCAAAATGTCGGTGACCCACAATGTCAACTTTGGTGCCATGCGCATGTGGGGTTCGTTTGGGTTTGCTTCGATTGCGATTATCAGTGGTTTTGCCTGGCAAAAATTTGGCTACCAACCGATGTTTGTGGCGGCTTGTTTAGGGTTTTTGCCGGTGGCGTGGCTGGCCTCGCGCCTCGACGAAGAAGCTGCCGCCCCCGCTCAAGGCCCCATGTGGGGGCCATTGCTCCGCAATCCCGCCATGCGTACATTGCTGATTACGTCGTTTTTGATGGCGGGGTCGCTGAGTATGAGTGGCACGTTCGAAGGGATTTTGATGGAATCGCTGGGGGGTGGCGGCTTGTTTATCGGTTTGCTCCTTGGCGTCACCGGCATGTCCGAAATCCCGATGATGCGTAATGCGCCCCGCTTGACTGCCTGGCTGGGTGGCGAACAGACATTGATGGTGGGTTGTCTCATCATCGTGCTCGCGCATATCGCCTATGCCGTGGCCTGGTCGCCGGTAGTGTTGCTCATGGCAGCGGTGTTGCGTGGCTCGGGCTTTGGCTTGTCGTTTGTGATGATTGTATCGCTGGTGGCCAAACGGGCGCCGGCGGGGTTGGCGGCTAGCTCGCAGGCCGCCATGTCGGCTGCCGGTTGGGGCCTTGCACCACTCATCGGCATCCCGCTGAGTGGCTTGTTGTATGATGCCACTGGTGGCGCCAAAAGTGTTTTTGTGGTATGCGTGGTGATGGCGCTTCTGGCAGCGGCGACAATTGCAATTGGTTTATGGCGTGGGGTATTTACACCGGTGACTGAACCAACCTAGGCGTTTTTGTCAGGTCTGTATCACGGGGCGGATAGGTCGGGCGTGGCCTACGTAACGGCAGAGTACGCACAAGACGGCATTGTTTTTTGCAAAAAGGAGAAACTGACATGGCATATTGGTTGCTCAAAAGTGAACCCGATGTCTATTCCTACGCCGATTTGGTGCGTGACGGCCAGACGGTGTGGGATGGCGTGGCCAATGCCCAAGCGGTCAACTTCATCAAAACGATGCAGGTGGGTGATTACTGTATTATCTACCACACCGGCGACGAACGGCGAGTGGCCGGGATTGCGGTGGTGGTGTCGCCCCCCTACCAAGACCCTCACGACCCCACGGGCAAATGGAAGGTGGTCGATGTGGCGGCGGTCCAAGCCCTCCCCAATGGGCTTCAGCTCGCCCAAATCAAGGCCTTGGCGTTGTTTGCCGATTCGCATTTGGTGCGCCAAGGGCGGTTGTCGGTGGTGCCTCTCAACGATGCCCAATATGCACTGTTGACGGCAGGCTAACTACGAATCAGGTAGAATATTGTGTGAGTGATTGTACAAAGGAGTAGGTATGTCTGCAGAATTAACCGATTTGCGCCAACGGTTGGCCGAATTATCCGACTTGAATGCCATCAACGCCTTGTTGGGCTGGGACCAAGGCAGTATCATGCCGGCAGGGGCTGGCGAGGGCCGTGGCCGCCAGATGGCGCTGATGTCCAAACTGCTCCACGACAAGTTTACCGACCCCGCGATTGGGCATTTGCTCGAGACCTTGCGCAAACAGGCCGAACAGTGGGATCCCCACAGCCTCGACGCTCATATCGTAGCCGTCACATCCAAGGATTACGACATTGCTACGCGGGTACCGGGTGCGTTTGTATCCGAAATGACCGAACACCAAAACTCAAGCTACATGGCGTGGGCCGAAGCCCGCCCTGCCAACGACTTTGCCAAAGTCATCCCCTTCCTCGAAAAAACGATTGAACTGAGCCGCAAATACGCCTCGTTCTTCCCGAATTCGGGGCATATTGCCGACCCCTTGATTGATCAAGCCGACAGTGGTATGACGGTGGCGACGATTCGGCCGTTGTTCAAAACGTTACGTGACGGCTTGGTGCCGATGGTTGATGCGATTTGTCGCCAAGCACCTGCCGATGACAGCTGCTTGACTGGACCATTCCCCATTGATCAACAGATGGTGTATGGCCGAGTTTTGGCCGAAAAAGTGGGCTACGACTTCCATCGCGGCCGTCTCGATACCGCCCGCCACCCCTTCGAAGCACGTTTGGCATATGGTGACATCCGCATCACCACCCGGGCCCGCGAAAACGATTTGGGCGATTGTTTGTTTAGCGTCATCCACGAATGTGGGCACGCCATGTACGAACAAGGCGTCGCATTTGAGCTTGAAGGGACGCCGTTGTCACACGGCACCTCGAGTGGCGTGCACGAAAGTCAGTCACGCTTGTGGGAAAACATCGTCGGGCGCTCCAAAACATTCTGGCAATATCAATACCCTAGCCTGCAAGCCGCCTTCCCATCACAATTAGGCAACGTGTCGCTCGATGCCTTTTATCGCGCCATCAACAAAGTGTCACGCTCGTTGATCCGCACCGATGCCGACGAAGTCACCTACAACTTGCACGTGATTACCCGTTTCGAGCTCGAGCTCGAATTGCTGGAAGGCACGCTCGCCGTCAAAGACTTGGCGCAGGTCTGGAAGGAACGCTACAGCCAAAATCTGGGGATTACCCCCACGGACGACCGTGACGGCGTGCTCCAAGACGTGCACTGGTATGCCGGTGTGGTCGGTGGTTCGTTCCAAGGCTATACCATCGGTAATGTGATGAGTGCCCAAATCTACGAAGCCGCCTTGGCTGCCGACCCGGCGATTGCCGGTGCCATCAATGGTGGTAACTATGCGCTGTTGTTGACCTGGTTGCAAACTAATTTGTACGCCACCGGTCGGCGCTATGATGCGGCAGCTACGCTCAAACGGGTCACCGGCAGCGATTTGTCGGTTGAGCCCTACTTCCGTTATTTGCACGGCAAATACGGCGAATTGTATTCGTTGTAAGTGTGCAGGAACAAAATGATGCCCGCGACCGTCAGGTATGTGGGCATCATTTTGTTGTGCGGCGGTTTTTGTGAAATAGAGGAGTGAAAATGAGTAAAACAGCCATTGTATTATTAGTGATTTGTACGTTGATTGCTGCCCTCGTGGGTGCCGCATTACCGGTGTTGTTGGTTGGCAAAAGTAGTCCGGTGGTGAGTAGTGGTAGCACCGCGGCACCAGTGCGCCACATCGACGTGACGGGGTCGGGTAAGGTCTATGCGACCCCAGACCAAGCCACGGTACAGTTGGGAGTGACGTCACAGGCGGCAAGTGCGGCCGACGCGCTCAAAGATAATTCTGCCAAAACCGCTGCAGTGTTGACCAGCATCAAAAACATCGGCGTTGATGCCAAAGATATTCAAACCCACGATTTTTCGATTTATCCGACCTATGCCAGCAATGGTACGACTATTACCGGCTATCAAGTCAATAATACCGTGATGGTCATCATCCGCGATTTGGCCAATGCGGGCACGATTTTGGACCAAGTGGTGCAAGCGGGTGCCAACAATATATCGGGTTTGAGCTTTGATATTGCTGATCCAAGCAAATTACAAGCCGAAGCGCGTACGCAGGCAATTGCTGATGCCCGTGCCAAGGCCGAAGCGATGGCGAGTGCCGCTGGGGTGAGTTTGGGCGATATCATGACCATCAGCGAATCAGTATCGAATGGTCCTATGCCAATGGCGCGGGTGGCAATGGCCGACGCGGCTGCCGTACCAGTGGCCACTGGCCAACAACAGATTGCCGTTGATGTAACGATTTCGTTCGCATTGCGGTAAATCAATCATAATCTGGTAGAATACAGGTAATTCGTCACATGAATTGAGAGTTACCTGTGTTCGTACCAGAAGAGCATTCACATCGTCGTTATAATCCGTTGCTTGATGAATGGGTGCTGGTATCACCACACCGCACCAAACGTCCGTGGCAAGGCCAAATCGAAACACCCCCTGCCGAAGCACGCATTCAATATGACCCCACTTGCTATCTCTGTCCACGCAATGCCCGCATGGGTGGCGTGGACAACCCCGATTACCCCGATACCTTCGTCTTCGACAATGATTTTGCTGCCCTGCAACATGATGCTCCCGCTGGTGGCACCAATCAAGGGCTACTCCGTGCCGAAAGCGAACGGGGTGTCTGTCGCGTGATTTGCTTCAGCCCACGCCACGATCTGACGTTGGGCGAAATGCATCGCGACGATATTGCGCGCGTGGTGCGGGTCTGGCAAGAACAATTCACCGATTTGGGTAATCAACCCGACATCGGCTACGTACAAATTTTCGAAAATCGTGGCGCCATGATGGGCTCGAGCAATCCGCACCCCCATGGCCAAATCTGGGCCACTCAACACGTCCCCACGATTGTCGCCCGCGAAGACGCCAACCAACTCGCGCATTTCGCCAGCCACGGGCGTACTTTGTTGGCCGATTATCTGGCTCAAGAAATCACGAGTGGCGAGCGGATTGTTTGCATCAATGATTCGTTTGTGGCGCTGGTGCCGTTTTGGGCGGTCTGGCCGTTCGAAACCATCATCATTCCCCGTCGACCCCAAGCGACGATTAACGAATTAACAATCGCTGAAATTACTGATTTAGCCGATATCCTCAAGCGCACCGTAACGCGCTATGATAATTTGTTCAACACTCTCTTCCCCTACTCACTCGGCATTCACCAAGCCCCCGTGCACGCCACCATGACTGATCATTGGCATTGGCACATCCATATCGTACCGCCGTTGTTGCGCTCGGCGACGGTGCGCAAATTCATGGTGGGATTTGAATTGTTGGCCGAGCCGCAACGCGACATCACCCCCGAGCAAGCGGCCAAGCGCTTGCGCGAACTCTCTGAAACACACTATCGCGAGGGCAAATGAGCACATTCACCCTAACATGGCTTGATGCCACCACCGTTACCGCTGCGCTACCGCACCTCGAAGTTGTGTTGTGCGATGCGGTCGAGTCGGGTGCGAGTATTGGTTTCATGTTGCCCCTCGATCGGGGTGAAATTACCGATTATTGGGCGGGTGTTGCGCAGTCAGTGATTGCAGGAAAAAAATATCTGCTGGTGGCGGTGAATGAGCAAGGTGAAATGGTTGGTACGGCCCAGCTCGAGCCTGCCGGTAAGTCTAACGGGCGCCACCGCGCCGAAGTCCAAAAAGTCATCGTGTTGGCGCGCTGTCGCCAACAAGGCATCGGCAAACTGCTGATGCAAGAAGTTGATCGCTTTGCGGCATCCATCGGTCGCACGTTGTTGTTGCTCGACACCCGCGCCAATGACTCCGGTGAAAAATTATATGCTAGTGTAGGTTGGACCAAATTCGGCGCCGTGCCCCGCTACGCCTATAGCCCCGATGGCTCGATGGAAGGTACCACGTTCTGGTATAAAACGTTGTAGCGCACTACAAAAATTAAACGCCGTGGCGGAATATTCCGCCACGGCGTTTTTTGTTGTGGCCTGCTTATATCAACAAAATCTCTTGGGCTTTGGGTGCTTTGAGGTCGTTCATGCTGCCTGAACGATAGCCGGCCAAATCGAGGGTCACGAATTTATAGCCGAGTTCTTTGAGTTTGGCCGTCATGGCGTCGCGGTGCTCGAGTGCCAAGCTAAATTGATCGGCGGTGACTTCGATGCGGGCAATGGTGTCGTGG
>CANFUF010000159.1 GCA_947450095.1 Roseiflexaceae bacterium | reverse complement strand
GTCGGAAGCATGAAGTGAAGTCGGAAGCATGAAGTGAAGTCGGAAGCATGAAGTGAAGTCGGAAACGAAGTAGCAAGTGACGATTGCCTCCGTGCCCTCTGCGTACGCTGTGCGAGTCAACGAGAATCTTATGGTATGGCACACACGGAGATTCCACGCTACGGGTGCTCGCACCCGGCATGGAATGACGCCAGGGGTGGGGTTTTGGCGTAGGTATTGTGGGTATGCGTAATTTTCAATTTTTCATTGTCAATTTTCCATGGAATGACGCCAGGGGTGGGGTTTTGGCGTAGGTATTGTGGGTATGCGTAATTTTCAATTTTTCATTGTCAATTTTCCATTGATTGACGCCAGGGGTGGGTTTTGGCGTAGGTATTGTGGGTATGCGTAATTTTCAATTTTTCATTGTCAATTTTCCATTGATTATTGTGGGTATGCGTAATTTTCAATTTTTCATTGTCAATTTTCCATTGATTATTGTGGGTATGCGTGATTTTCAATTTTTCATTGTCAATTTTCCATTGATTATTGTGGGTATGCGTGATTTTCAATTTTTCATTGTCAATTTTCCATTGATTGGCTAGTTGGTCTGCTGTTGGCGCTGGGCCTCAAACAAAATAATACTCGCCGCCATGGCGGCGTTGAGTGATTCGATGCCCGCCCGCATGGGAATATGAATGGTTTGTTGTGCGAGCTGCCGGGCGGGGGCACTTAGGCCGTGGGCTTCGTTACCCACAATCAATACACTTGGTACCCGCCAATCAATCTGCGTATACGCCACGCTTTGCCTGCCGCCATCGGCCGCATAAATCCGGTATGGCGCCAAGGTGCGAGCCAGCGCATCCCACGCCATGTCTTGGATGATGGGCACGCGCATCAGACTACCCATACTCGCCCGCACGGTTTTGGGGGCATAGGCGTCGACAGACCCCACGCTACAATAAATGGCATCGACCCCTACGGCGTCACTGCTCCGGATGATGGTACCCAGATTGCCGGGGTCTTGGATGTGGTCGCAGACCACCACCAAGCGTGGCGCCGTCACTGCCGGCCACGTCGGCCATTGCGCCACGGCCACCACCCCTTGCGGTGATGTGGTGTCGCTGGCGGCTTTGATGACCTCGGCACTCGCAGCATACACGGCTCCCGCACTGTGGGCGAGGGCATCCATCAAGGCTTGGCCGGCAACGGTGGTGGCTAGCTGGTCGGGGTCGTACAACACAAACACGGGGGTGGCGCCACTCGTGAGCAGATCTGCGACGAGGCGTACCCCTTCCAACACAAACATCCGCTCACTACGACGCAACGAACGATCGTCGCGGAGTGAGCGGATGGTGCGGACGTGATTATTGCTGGTACTACGAATCACGACGCCGGGGTAAGGGCACGTTCGGCAATTTGGCGGAAGGCGGGCATGTCATGTACGGCCAAGTCTGCCAACATCTTGCGATCGATGACAATACCGGCGTTTTGCAAGGCGTTGATCAACCGGCTGTATGATACACCACACATCCGCGCAGCGGCGTTGATGCGGATAATCCACAAGCGGCGGAAGTCGCGCTTCCGGGCGCGACGGTCACGGAAGGCATATGACAAGGCCTTCATGACGGATTGCTTGGCAACGGCGTAGCGACGGCTACGGCTGCCTTGGAAGCCTTTTGCTTGGTTGAGGAGCTTCTTGTGGCGCTTGTGCGCCATCATTCCACGTTTTACGCGAGCCATTATGGTTCCTGTTCTTTACAGAAGTGTAGATGTGTATATTAACACACCGCCTCGGAGGGGCATTCGTCAGCGGGCATGCTTCTTGCGGTACGGCAAACCACGCAATACGCGGGCTTGCGTCGTCTCGTGGACTTCTTGCATCCGACTCAATTTCTGCAAGAGTCGCGTGGATTTGCGGCGGCGGAAGTGACCACGTCGCCCCATGGCGCTGACCAACTTACCTGAGCCAGTAAAAGTAAAGCGCTTGGCTGTACCTTTGTGTGTTTTCATCTTGGGCATGACTATTATTCCCCTTCTGAGGTGGTATTGGGCGACGCATCCACGGGGAGTGCCGCTTCTGCGGGCACAGGTGCGGGCGCTACTGCCGGCACACTTGCTTCTTTGGGCGGTTTGGCAGCACGGGGCTTCGGAGTCGCTGCCACTGGCGCTACTGGGGTAGCCGCTGCGACTGGCGCAACCGCTTCTGCTGGCGTCGCTGCGACTGGCGCAACCGCTTCTGCTGGCGTCGCTACAGGCGCTTCTGCTGGCACAACGACTTCTTTGGGCGGCTTGGCAGGGCGTGGCGTTGGGTTCGCTGCTGCCGGCGTTGCTGGCTTGGTTGGCGTCGCACGTGCCTTGGCGTTTGGTGCCAATAACAACGATAATACACGCCCTTCCATCAACGGCCGCTGCTCAATCACTGAGATATCTCGTAAATCCTCAGCCATACCTTCGAGCATTTTCAACCCAATGTCTGGGTGGAAAATCTCACGACCTCGGAAACGTAGGGTGAATTTGACTTTATCACCACCCAACAAGAATTTGCGTGCTTGTTTGGCTTTGACGTCGATGTCGTGATCGTCAGTCTTGGGTTTGAGTCGCACTTCCTTCAGCTCTACTTGCTTCTGGTGTTTGCGCGCCTCGCGTTCCTTCTTCGATTGCTCGTATCGGAACTTGCCGTAGTCCATGATGCGACATACCGGAGGTACCGCGTTTGGTGCAACCTCTACAAGGTCAAACCCACGCTCCTCGGCCATCTGTATTGCATCACGCAATGCTACTATGCCAACCTGTGCACCCTGTTCGTCAATCAGACGAATCTCGCGTGCCCGTATTCGGTTGTTGAATCGCAATCGGTCGGTTATGACAGCACCCCTTCTGGATAACCCCGTTTATATAACAGAACAAAATTGCCTTGGGTAAGGCAACACGTCAGAACAGTATACCACTCGCAAGTGTTGCCGTCAATTAATTTGTTCCTTGTTTTTGATTTGTAACCTCGTAACTTCCCGCTATTTGTACCACCTACTTCCCCAAATTGTTATTTAATGCACAATACATGTACAATGTATTGACAAAACATTGACAAAACATAGTAATACCTGATATAGTAGTAACTATAAGTTTAGTGATAGTGTTTTTGTAGTGTAAAAGAGGAATGCATGCGCCAACGTTCACCGATGTTATTTATTTTTTTCACGGTACTTATCGATTTGCTCGGAATCGGAATTGTGATCCCGGTGTTGCCATACTACGTCAAAATTCTCGAATCATCGGGTGATCCGTGGCTGGTAGTAAACCGCGCCTTGATTGTGGGTGGGCTATCTGCCATCTACGCGCTGATGCAATTCATTTGTGCACCGTGGTTAGGGAGTTTGTCAGACCGCTATGGCCGCCGCCCGGTATTGCTGATTAGTTTGTTGGGCACGGGCATCGGTTATATCATCTTTGGTTTTTCACAGAACTTATTCGCCATCAGCCCGTGGTTGATGCTCGGTGCGTTGTTTGCCTCACGCATTATCGACGGGGTGACGGGTGCCAACATTAGTACTGCGCAAGCGTATATCGCTGACATTACCACCCCCGAAAACCGCGCCAAGGGGCTCGGCATGATCGGCGCCGCCTTCGGGTTGGGCTTCATGCTCGGACCCGCCTTGGGAGGTGTGCTCAGCACCTACGGATTAGCCGTACCGGTATTTGTCGCTGCTACCTTGTCCTTCATCAATGTCACCTTCGGCTATTTCGCCTTGCCCGAGTCGTTGCCTGTCGAGCGCCGTACCACGGTGGTGAGCAGTAGCAACCCTTTTACACGGGTAGCAGCAGTCTTGCAAAACAACAACATTCGTACCTTGTTGATTGGGATTGTCTTGTTGAATCTGGCTTTTTCGGGTATGCAAAGCAACTTTGCCGTCTACAGCGACCGGCGCTTTGGCTTTGCCGCCATCGACAACGCCTTTGTCTTTGTGGCGGTGGGTTTGATGGCAGTTATCATGCAGGGCTTTTTGTTGCGCATGTTGTTACCCAAATTCGGCGAAGCTAAATTGGCCATGGTCGGTATGGTTATCATGGCACTTGGTTTCGAAGGCCTTGCTATCGCACCCACTGGTTTTTGGTTGTACCCCGCCATCATCTTGTTGGGTGCCGGTAGCGGCATGGCCACTCCGTCATTGACCAGCTTGATTTCGCGCCGGGTTGATCCCAGCGCCCAAGGTGCCACGTTGGGTGGTAGCCAAGCTTTGACGTCGTTGACCATGGTGCTGGGGCCGTTGCTTGCTGGGGTATTGTCCGACTTTGTGCATGTCACTGCTCCCTACCATGCCGGTGGGTTGTTTGTGGCGGTTGCTGCAGCAGTGATTATCGGCGTGTTGTTGCCATTGGTGCGCCAAGCAGCCCAAGTGGCAGCTACCCCTGCTACTTCGGCAAACGAAACCGTCTAATTGCCCGGTATAATATAATCCATCAGACGCCGTATGCCTCAGCAAAAACGCCGCCATGTGCGGCGTTTTTTGTACATCAAAAGGAACACGTTTATGCGGACAGGAGCGATTGTCGCTGTGGGTGATTTGGTCTGGGATGTCTTGGCGCAACCCGATACTATTTTGTTGCCAGGGGGCGATACCACCGGGCGCATCGCCTTGGCGCCTGGCGGCTCTGCTGCCAATGTGGCAGCCTGGGTGGCTCGCCTTGGGGCCCCCGCTGCCTTTGTGGGCGCGGTCGGCACCGATGCCTTTGGAGATCTGATCGTGGCCGACCTCGCCCGCGAAGGGGTGCAAGGCTACATCACCCGTACGCCAGACCACGACACTGGCGTGATTGTGGTGATGATCGACAAAGCCGGCCAGCGCAGCATGATTACCAACCAAGGGGCTGATTTTCATTTATACCCCGAGCATATCCCGGTGGCGGCATTGCAACAGGCCGCCCATGTGCATATTACGGCCTGGTCGGTATTTAGTGATCCGCCGCGGGCTGCAGCCCTCCACGCTGCCCAAATCGCCAAGGCTGCCGGTGCGACGGTGTCGTTTGACCCGGCATCGTACCAGATGATCCGCGAAATGGGCCGCGATACCTTTGACGCGATTATCGCCCAATTGCCTATCGACATTATTTTGCCCAATCGTGACGAAGGGATGATCTTGACGGGCGAACGTGAGCCACTCTTGATTGCCCGCGCCTTGCGCAAACGCTTCAAGGATGCCGTCGTGGTGCTCAAACTCGACAAAGATGGCTGTGTGATTAGTGCCCCCGGGTATGAACATCACCACACCACTCACGAAGTGCCGGTGATTGATGCAACTGGGGCCGGCGATTCATTTAATGCGGGATTTTTGACCAGTTATTTGCGTGATGGAGATTTGGCACAAGCAGCCCAACTCGCCAATAATCTTGGCAGCTGGGTAGTGAGTCATTTCGGGGCGCGTCCCGCAGTTGATGCGCAGTTTTATCAATTGATTGGCAAAAAATAACCCGCGCCGGCGTGAATAATAGAAAAACCCCGTGCGGCACGTGCCGCACGGGGTTCAGATTATACGGTTGCGCCGTCGATATCGGTGTCCGCCAGCAAGGTGCCCAGTTTTTGCAACCCTAGCCGCACGCGGGTTTTGATGGTGCCGAGGGGGCGGTCGAGGCGATCGGCGATTTCTTGATGCGAAAACCCACCAAAGTAGGCTAATTCTACCGCCTCACGTTGTGCGACAGGCAGGGTGGCCAGTGCCCCCACAATCACGCGCCGTTGCTCGTTGGCCCATACTACCGCCGGGATGTCGATGCGCTCGTCGACGAGTTGGGCAATGATGGGATGTTCGTCGTTTTCGTAAACGGGATTGGGTCGGGCCCGCATCCGGCGCATCTCGTCGATGCACAAGTTATGCGCTATCCCAAAGATCCACTGCGATACCCGCCCGCGCTCACGCTCGAAGCTGGCACTGCGCCGCCATACCCGCCAAAACACCTCTTGGACGACTTCTTCACTTTGTTCGCGTTGTTTGAGCACGCGGAACGCCAGCCGGTATACGACACCCGAATAACGATGATAAAGTTCCTCGAGCGCGTGATTGTCGCCATTCGCAATTGCGATAATCTTGAGCTGGTCGTCGGCGTCGGTAGCTGAAATGAGAGTAGGAAGCGACGCATGTTGTTCTTTATAGTCTGCTGACTGTTGTAACGTCATCGAGACGCCTCCTTAGTTTGGATCAGCACACCCCTATTGTAGAGCATGTACAATAAAATGTCAATATTTTGTTCATCATTTGCAAATACTCATTTTATCCTCTATTTATCCTATACATCTAAAATTGTAGTTACAAGTCTATACCACAAAAGTTGTTATTTTTGCATAATCAAGCGTAAATTTCGATACATAAAAAACAATAAAGTATTATTTTGTAGAAATTAATCTGATTTAAAGCAGTTTTTTCGGAAATAGTGGGTTATTTTTTTATAGGGATTATGTGCTGTGAAAAAAAGTACATGTTGAAAAAAAGCTTAAAATAGAGATAAATTCAATCATGAAACTTGCGTGCAATGTTATTGCGATGATGCGTTGCACAGGTTTGCCACCAAAAGAGTAAATTATCGTGCAATTTGGCTAATTAAGGCACGAACACCATAGATTTAGCCTAATTACCACTACGTTTGCACAGATTCACCTGGGCAAATCTGTGCAAATACAAACCCCTCGGGCATTTTATGGCCACGAGGGGTTCAATCATTGGTGTAATTGATCGCAACAGGGGGTGTTTGTTTAGGCGGATTCGAGCACGATTGCATCGTGGCCCACTTTGTTGCGTAGGATATCGCGCAGGTTGATGGGGTCACGGACCGTCCCACGCATGCGCAGGACCACATTGCGTTGTTCGATGGGTAAATGGATCATCAAGACGGCTTCGCCATCATCGGCAGTACGGAAGTGTTCGGTGAGGGCGTAAATTTCGTTCATAAATTGGACGGCGTGATCATCGTTGTCAAACAGTGGGAAGTACAGGCGGATGACATGTTGCGGGCCGCTCGGTTCAGGTGCGGCGGGGGCTGGTGCCGGTTTGGGTGCCGATACGGCGGCCCGGCTGGGAGATTTGATGAC
>CANFUF010000158.1 GCA_947450095.1 Roseiflexaceae bacterium | reverse complement strand
GGGATGACGGTGACTTTGTCACGGAAGTGGGTGAGATATGGGGAATGGGTAGCAAAATCCTCGGTATAGGCGATAACCCGGGTCGATAATCGTCCTGCCATGGCGTTTTGGAATTGCACCACCCGATCAACCACCCGATTAAACCAGCCTGGTGGCAATTGCAAATCACAATGATAGGTTAATACCACTGGTTTGCCGAGGATGCGGCCACGGAATGCCAAGCCTGGTGCGTCGAATTGCGGCAAATGCAAGCTGAGCACATCATGGCTGAGTGCTAGTTTGGTTGCTTCGATGCCATAGGTGGGCATCAAAACCCCTTTGCTGACGCGGGCCGCCACAGGGATGCGAATCACGTTGACGCCGTTGAGCACTTCGTGGGTGGGCAGGCTGGAGTCGTATTGTGATGTCAACACGGTGACGTAGTGCCCACGGGCTGCCAAACCAATCGCAAGGCGTTCGGCATAGATGGTGAGGCCGCTGGTATAGGGGCGATAGTAGGTAAGTGCGATGAGTACACGCATGACAGTTAGCGTCCTTCGATTTCGCTACGGCTTTCTGCGACCCACTGCCACAACCGCTCGATGCCGGCGGTAATACTAACTTTGGGCGCCCATTGGAGGGCAGTTTGGGCCTTGTCAACGTTCAAAATACAGACCCGTTGATCACCGGGACGCCAATCGGCAAAGCGCGGGGAGGCCACTGGTGCCCCATTGAGTCGATCGAGGTGAGGGTGGAATTCACGCCAAATCGAGATGGTGTTGTCGGGACCTCCACCAATATTGAAAATTTCGCCGGCGACATGGTCAATCCGCAAAATGGCACTGCGATAGGCGTCGACGAGGTCGTCGACGTAGAGCAAGTCACGGACTTGTTTGCCGTCGCCATAAATGCTGAGTGGTCGCCCAAATTGAGTGGCAATGATAAAGTGGGCGGCCCAGCCTTGGTCTTCGACGCCAAATTGGCGGGGACCATAGATGGCTGATTGGCGGAATACCACGGTGCGCAAATCGTAGATGCGGTGGTAGTCTCGCACGTATTGGTCGCCGGTGCCTTTGGAACAGCCGTAGGGTGAATGGAAGTCGAGGGGTTGAGTTTCGGTGGCACCCCGGGGCAAGTCGCGGTAACGGTAGCGGGTTTCGTCTTCGACGACCACGATGTCTTCCATACCACCATAGACTTTATTCGTAGAAGAATAAAGCAAAATGGGATTGCGCCCCGATGCGCGCGCCGCTTCGAGGACGTTAAAGGTGCCAAGGGCGTTGATATCAAAATCTTCACGGGGGTTGGCGACTGAAGTGGTAACTGCGACTTGCCCTGCCAAATGGATGATGGCATCGGCGTCTGCCAAGGCTTGGGCGGTGCTCGCTGCATCGCGAATATCGCCTCGTCGTAGTACGACCCGTTCATCACCAAAGCGGCGCGTCAACCAGGCTAAATTGTGGGTAGCCCCAGGACGGGATAAATTGTCATAAAGGGTTACACGGTAGCCATCATTGATAAGCGCAGCCGCAAGATTCGCACCAATGAATCCTGCACCACCCGTAATTACAATGTGCATGCGGCCTCTCGCAATAAATACAGAATTAAAAATTACTGATACATTCGGATTGTGATATACCAACCATCGTTTATTTCACAATCATATGTAATCATACCATAGCCATCCGTTGCTTTTCTAGTAGGTAGCTTATGGTTGTATGAAAAAAATCCGGCGTATTTACCGAAAAAACCTGTGCGATGCAATGAGATGATTGTGTGAATCGTAATTTCCCATTTGCATTGTGAAATATGAATGAAATGTGGATATCCACGTATATTTGTCGTATTTTTTTGATGTTCATGGAGTATTTTTATTCGAAAAATATGGGCTATAATAGGTGAATAATCAGTGAGGTATATCATAGGTTCGCGATACAAAAGAAAATTCGTTCGACAATGTCATCGATACGGTGGCTACATGATGTTCTGTTGTGTGAGCAACGCATAAGGATTTTTGATGAATATGTTGCAGTATGTGCGTCGACAAGGTCCACGAGTGTTGTTGTTATTGGTAATCGTGTTGATTGGGGCGTATTTTCGTTTGAATGGGTTGTATAGCTGGGATGAACCATCATTTCGGCTCCATCCAGACGAACGATTTTTGACAGAAGTCGCCACTCAAATCCACTTACCTAACTCGTTTCATCAATTTATTGATTCAAGCAACACGCCACTCAATCCACGCAATGGGAACTACAAGTTTTTTGTATATGGTATGTTGCCACATACAATGACGCGTTTGGTAGCGGTAGCATTGACATCTCCGGATCGGATGTCGCCACGGTTGACGACCCCGACAAATTACGGTGATGGGTCAAACCCCGAATACAAACTCTCCAAAGCGATTCCCGATAGAATCCGTAAGCTTATTAATCCCGATGGTGTTGACTATACGGGCGACATTCACAAAGTTGGTCGGGCATTATCGGCGTTTTTTGATTTGTTGTCGATTTTGTTGATATTTGCTATCGCACGGCGCTTGTATGGGGAAAAAGTCGCGTATCTAGCAGCGTTGATGACTGCGGGTACGGCGTTTTTGATTCAACAATCACATTTTTTCACGGTCGATGCCACGAGTACCACATTTATCTTACTGACAATCTATTATGCGGTACGGATTATTCAACGTGGGGTATGGTACGACTATATTGGCGCAGCGGTCAGTGTCGGTGCGGCAATTGCCTGTCGTATCACGTTGGCCACTGTGGCACTCGCCGTATTGGTTGCCGTTGCGACGCGGTTTTATCGGGCATATAACAACGATAATCGCCGTGCCATGATTCGGGAAGTGCTCTTGGTGGTGATGTGGGGCATATTGACATTGTTTGCTGCCCGTACATTAGGCCCCGACATGTTTGCGGGTACGATGCCGGGGAGCGAGGCGCGCCCGATTTTGAGCGACAAATTAGGGGATATTGGGTTACGACTCGACACGCTGCTCCAAGGCAAGGGGTATTTTGATATTCGCCCCGATGACCGTTTTTTACAGAGCATGTCTGATATTAGTCGATTTGCGTCAGGTGAAGTCGATTGGCCACCGACCCAACAATGGGCCGCCCGGCCGCGCTATGTGTTTGCCTTGTCCAATATGGTGCTGGCAGGCATGGGTGCGCCATTGGGGATTGCGGCGTGGCTCGGATTTGCGCTAGCAGGATGGTATTTGTTGCGCCGCCGCATGATAGCCCATCTGATTCCATGGACGTGGGTATTGTTTTATTTTGGCTGGCAAGGCGGCTTGTTTTTGATGTCAATGCGCTATTACCTGCCGGTATATGGCATGTTGACGATTTTTGCGGCCTGGCTGGTGGTGCATTTGGCGAGTTATCGCCACGTGATATTTGACAAAGTCATGCAATGGATGTGGCAACCAGGCGACCCCGAGCTCCACCGCCCCCGTGCATTGACGACGGCGCGTGGGATTGCCTTTATGACGATAGTACCGGCGTTGGTGGTGGTGAGTGGGGCGTTGGCGTGGGGCTATGCCTTTTCACGGATTTATACTGAAGAACATACCCGCGTCGCGGCATCGCGATGGATTTATGCCAACATTCCGACTGGCTCCGTAATTAGCTCTGAATCATGGGACGATGGCTTGCCGTTGGGGCTCGATGGTCGGGGTGCCGATCAATTCCCCGGTGAGGCATTACCCGTTTATGCCGAAGATGAACCAAATAAGTATTTTGGGGATGGCAGTGCCGAAAACAAAGGTATGCTTAAACAACTCGACCATGTTGATTACATCATCATGAGTAGCAATCGTGTCTATGACACGGCGGGGCGTTTGGTGATGCGCTATCCGGCGCTGATTAATTATTACAAAGCGCTGTTTGATGGCTCACTTGGGTTTGATTTGGTGGCAGAATATCGCTCATCACCACGCTTGTTTGGCATCGAATTCCCCACTGCCACATGGGCCGAAGAAGCCTTTAGTGTGTATGACCATCCGCGGGTATTGATTTTCAAAAAAACAGAGCGCTACAACAGTGCCAACACCAAAGCCTTGATTTTGCACGGTGTGGTCTTTGAAGAAGTCTACAAAATGCCCACCATCCGCGCCAGCAAAGCGATGACGGCGTTGCACTTTACCGATTTGCAATGGCCGACCTATCGCAATGCCGCTTCGTGGAACGAAATATTCAGCACGTTTACCACCACCACGCTCCCATGGCTGTGGTGGTGGTTGGCCATCGAAGTGCTCGGCTTGGCCGCATTTGTATTGCTCCGGCGCGCCTTGAGCTGGTTGCCCGATGGGGGCTTTGCCATCGCCAAAACCCTCGGATTATTGATTATTGCGTGGGTGATTTGGTTGGCTGGCACCGTGCATGCCTTGAATTATGGTCGAGTCGGGGTATGGGTATTGGCGCTGTTGTGGGTAGCTGCCGCCGTAGTAAGTTGGTGGCGTAATCGCGCAACATGGCGCCGTTTCTGGGCCCAACGGCGCTGGTTGATTGTCACCACCCAAGTAATTTTTCTATTGGCGTATGTGGCATTTGTGTTGGTACGGGCCAGCAATCCCGATTTGTGGCACCCCGGTCGTGGTGGCGAAAAGCCGATGGACCTAGCGTTTTTGACGGCAGTGGTACGCAGTCCTTCATTCCCGCCATATGATCCATGGTTTGCGGGCGGTATGTTGAACTACTACTATTTTGGTTTTGTGATGCTGGGGGTATTGGTGCACATGACGGGGATTGCTCCGTCGACCGCCTATAATCTGGCAGTACCCACGATTTTTGCATTGACGGCGGTGGGGGCGTGGGGTGTCGCCTTGGCGCTCCAAGGTAGCTTCCGTACGATTTATGCGGGGGCCTGGCGCTGGTGGCTACAAGCGTTGCCTGCAAGTGAGCGTCGTAAATTGGCAGGAGCCTTGCTGGCCGCCTTGTTTACCGTGGTGGCGGGGAATTGGTCCAATGCCATCTGGATGTTGCCGGGGACCGGCAGTAACCCGCCCGAGTCGTGTGACAAAGGGTCGTCGTATGCCGCCCAACAAATTTGTGGTGGTCGTGAAGAATGGGCGTTCTGGGATGCGACCCGGGTCGTATCAATCAAAACCGGCGACGGGGTGATTAACGAATTCCCCTTCTTTACCTTTTTGTTTGCCGACTTGCATGCTCATATGATTGGGTTGCCGCTGTTGGTGGCGGCCTTGGGGGTGATGCTGGCGTTGGTGCGGCGGCGCACACGGGTGCGGCAGCTGTGGCCGCGTTGGCGTCAGCGCATTGTTCCGGTGCTGTTGCTCGGGTTGATTAGTGGCGTGTCGTATGCCACCAATACGTGGGATTACCCCACAATTGTGGGGATGGCAGTTGTGACATTGTTATTGGTGGCGTGGCGCGACGAACAACGCCGCCCCAACCTGTTGAATCATTTGATTGGGTTGGGGGTGGCAGTGGCGGTGTTGATGATTTCGTCCAAAATCGTGAATTGGCCGTTTAGTCAATGGTTTGCCAGTGACTATACCGGCTTTGAGTTGTGGACTGGGCTCCGTACGCCAACGGCATTGTTGATTGAATTATCCGGTTTGTGGATGTATGCGGCGATTAGTGCCGGTACACTGTTGTTGATCCGGTTACGGTGGTTGTCGGTGCCGTATGCGCTAGGCAGCGCTGCAGTGGTGGTTGCTACCTTGGCGTTGGGAGTCTTGCGTGCGGTACCGGCGTTGTATGTCGAAGCCGGTGCAATGATGTTGATTATCGGCTTGATTATTGCCGTTATGACGCGTACCGGGACATTTACGATGCCGAGCCTATGGCGTGGACAATCACGTGTGATTCAGCTTGAATTACCGGTATTTGACGAAATCGAGCGTCGGTCTGAAGCACGCTTGCCATCTATTTCGCTCGAGACGATTTTTACGATTGTGATGGTCTTGGCCATGTTTGGCATCTCGGCATTGACCGAAGTGGTGGTGGCCAAGGGTGATATTGGACGCATGAACAGCGTCTTTAAGTTTGGCATGCAGGTATGGGTATTTGGGGCGATTAGTAGTGCCGTGATTTTGGCGTGGGTCTGGCAGTTGTTGCGTAAATACCTTGAGACCTTCAAGATAGGTTGGCAAGTGGTGACGACAGTGCTCGTGGCTGCGGCATTTGTCTATCCAGCTACGGCTACGCCGGCGCGCTTGAGTGATCGTTACGACAAAACCATTCCCATGACGTTGAACGGTGAAGCCTATATGAGTTCGCCCAATGCAACATGGGGCGAAAACGGTACGAATTTTGATTTTAGTGAAGATGTGGCCGGGATTAATTGGATTCGTAATAACGTGCGTGGGATTCCGATTTTACTCGAAGCACATGCTGAGGCGTATCGTTGGGATGCGCGGATTGCAACCTACACCGGCTTACCCACATTGATTGGTTGGCCATGGCACGAAACCCAACAGCGGAGCGTGACCGACGTGGGCTCGGTACTTGGTGCACGCCAAGCTGCGGTGCAACGCTGGTATACCGACGCTGATGCCGAAAAAACGTTTGCCGAAATCCAGAATTATGGGGTGGAATATGTCTATGTGGGCCGCATGGAAAAAGCCTTGTATGGACCACAAACTGGTACGGCGTTTGCACAGTTGGCGAAAGATGGCAAAATCACCGAAGTATTCCGTGTGGGTGAAACGGTCATTTATCAAGTGCCTGTAGCAGATCATGCCCCAGGTGTGCTCAAAACTGGGACTTTGGCGCACTTTGCGCCGGCACCGTTGGCACAACAGTCGATGTTGACAGTTGAAAACGCCCAGTTACCGGTGGTGACGAGTCCTGGTTGGAATCCGTTGCAAAATACCGTCGTCATCATCGTGCTCTGGTTGTTGGCATGGTACTTGATTGCATTACTCGGGCTGTTACCAGCGTTGTGGTTGGGTGATGCCCAATGGGTGTGGGCGCGTGTCATCGGATTGCTGGTGCTGGGGTATGCATTATGGTTGCCGGTAAGTGCCCGTTTGATGTATAACTCCACCACCGGATTAATCGTGGCGATTATATTGGTATTGAAGCTGAGCCTCTGGGCGTTGTTCCGGATTGGCATGCGTCAAAAAACGAATGATGCGCTGGTAGCTGAGTGGTTCCAGTGGAACGACGTCATCCCTGCGCTCCAGCGGGGCTACCGGCATGT
>CANFUF010000157.1 GCA_947450095.1 Roseiflexaceae bacterium | reverse complement strand
GATTGCGTTGGCTTGATCTTGATTCAAAAATGTGGTCCACGCACCAGTACCAGCCGGTGCGATTTCAATCACACTTGCATCTTGACCAATATCAAACTGGACTGAATAACTAATCCGTCCGGTCCGTGCTTGTGTCCCCACTACGGCGTTTGCCTTGGGCTCAAATGCGGCCCGTGCTTGGGCGGCGTGCGTACTTTTGACTGGCATCATGGTGAATGCACAAACGAATACCAGTGCGGCGACGATGAGTTTGCGGTACATCTGATTCTCCCCTTTCAGTAAATAGTGTAAATTTCATAACCAGGTTAATAATAACAAACAATTATTCTATCTGTCAATATGATTACAAATTTAATTTCACAAATTTGTAATCAAAACGGGCCATTTATTTACATTTTCTATACATTAGTCATACTAATTTCGGATATTTTTTACGTAAATAGGTTATATTATCCGTCCTATTGCCAAAATAAAGCCATCATCCGTCTGAGTTTTTTCGTACAGGAAAAATCAATAATCTATTATTTTTTACTTGACTGCATATCTCGCTTTTTATGACTGACGTTATAACTTCCGCCTTTGTATGTCTGCCGATGTGATATATTTGTATGAATTACGCAGAGGTACGGAGACGCGGAGGGATTTTCAATGAATGTCTCCTTAATATTGCAGGGAAATTCCACGCCATGGGTGGAGCGATTCACGCATCTCCCTTCGTGAGAGTTGGACGGTAATCGCAAAAAAGCACCCCTGCAATTGCAGGGGTGCTTTTTTGCAGATATTGTTTTTGATCACATAATCCGATCTAAGCTCATCAAAAACGACATCCCACTGACAATCTGCATACGCCCCGTCATCACCGCCACTTGGGGATTGAGCGTACCCGTCAATAAGCCCACAGCGTCGGCTTGCGTCATTTTGACCACTGCTTCGGGTTGAGTAGCATCATTGAAGTTGACCCGCACTTCACCACCATCGCTCAAGTTCAAGCGCAACGCCCCTTGGAGTTGGTGGAGATTGCGCAATTTACCACGCACAATCGGCTCGGTCACAAAGCGCATACTCCCTTGTTGGAGCATCGTGGCAAATAGCGCTACGGGGGCCGTCAAGCGCATATTCGCCGGACCATCACTCTCCGTCACCGTAACGCTCGCACCGTCAATCACCACCCGCACGATTTGTTGGCTGTCAATGGCATGGAGCACCAGCGTAAGTTTGGTGGTATCACGGGTGGTGGCTGGTAATTGAGCGAGTATGGCCACGCATTGTTCTTTGAGGGGTTGCACGAGTTCGCTTAAGGTAGTCATGGTTGTACGCTTTCTTGTAACAACGTCAATACGAGTGGGGGATCGGGCGCCAGCACGAGGGTCATCGTCAGAACGCGTGAGGGAGGCACTGGCACGGTAAAGGCAAACGGCTCAGTAGCGTCAGGATTGACGATGCTGGTTGGGCCAGCGACGCCGTAGCGAATCCCGGCTGCATCCACAAAGGTAAAATCTTGGACGGCGACGTGCAGTTGGGTCGCGCTATGGTTCACCAAACGCCCCCGGATTTCGAGAGTTGTTCCCACGCGGCGTAATTCTTCGACATAGACGGTGACACGGGGGCCACTGGCTTGGTTGGTCACTGGCGCTACGGCAGAACCGTCATCAAGCCACGCTGCCACCGCCGCCATTGGTTTTTCGAGGGCGGTACCAATCATGGCCGGAATTTGGGGGGTGGGTGCGGCCTTAAATACGCGCTGGAGGGATGTTTTTTGTTGGTCAAATAACGAAACACCAATCAGCCCCAGTCCAATCACCACACCGACAAGCCACAAGGGGATTTCTCGTCGTGGTTGCATGCCGATTACCTCCTTATGCCGTACGCAATTATACCCAATACTATACCATTTTGCCGCTACATTCTCTGGTGCATACAATTCAATTCCACTTCGTCGTTTCACAACGAATATGGTCGACACTTCCATAAATACCCCACACATCTCTGTATCGTTGGCAGAGGTGTTGTACACTAGAGTACATAATTATCATTTCCAAAAGTATTACATCATGACACAATTTTTGCTCATCGGCATCACCGCCTTGCTCTTTGCCATCATCGCCACCCCCATTGCCCGCCGCATCGCTTTGCGGATTGGCGTAGTCGACGCTCCCTCACAACGCAAAATTCATAGTGCCCCGGTGCCATTACTGGGCGGAGCAGCGATTTATTTGGCGTGTGTGGGCGCTTTGATTTTGTTTGGCGAACGGTTCTATATTCGTGAGCTAATTGCGATTTTGTTGGCCGCCACCTTGGTATCGCTCTGTGGGCTGGCTGACGACCGTTGGACGCTGCATGCCTACCCAAAGTTGCTGGGCCAAGCCTTGGCAGCAGTGATTTTGGTGATTGGTGGTATCCAAGTGCAATTATTCACCAACAACACCTACAACATTATTTTGACCATGGTCTGGGTCGTAGGAATCACCAATGCCATGAACTTACTCGACAACATGGATGGCTTGTCGAGTGGGGTAGCGACGGTTTGTGGAGCCTTTTTTTTGTTATTAGCGGCGCAAAGTGGTCAAATTTTGGTGAGTGCGTTGGCGGCAGGGTTGATTGGCGCGTGTATTGGGTTTTTGCGCTACAACCTCAACCCAGCCACAATTTTCATGGGGGACACGGGGTCGCTTTTTTTGGGATTGTTTTTGGCCGTCTTAGGTATCAAGCTACGCTTCCCTGCCAATCAAATCATCATCACTTGGATGGTGCCGTTGTGCGTGTTGGCATTACCCATCCTTGATACCACGTTGGTATCGATTTCACGCCTGCGCCGTGGCAAAAACCCGCTCACCCATGGCGGCAAAGATCATATTTCGCACCGCTTGGTGCAACTCGGGTTGACCCGCCGTGAAGCAGTATTAACCTGTTATCTGTTGGCGGGGGTTGGGGGAATGGTGGCGAGTTATGTGGCGCGTGCCAATGCGTTCGATGCCTATATTGCTGTCACTTGTTTGATCGGGTTGGGCTTCTGGGGAATTGTTTACCTCGAGCGGCAGGCGCCGATTGTAGAGCCACCGCCACAAATCTAACCCGAGCTGCACCAACGGTGTCCGCCAATTTGCCGTGCTATGCCAGAGTTGCCAGCCAATCAACACCAGCAAGAGCACCATGCCATAAAACTTGTACGATACCCCAAGTGTGGTGATGATTCCATAATCAATGCGGTTATTAAAACTCCACTGATTGCCGAAGGCAATCAGCCCGTAGCTCAATCCAAACAGCCAGGCATGGCGCATCGAGAGTTGTTGGGTGCGCAAATGATATAGCAACCACAAAAAAACCACACTTAAAATGGTTTGATAATGCATCCAGGCCGCAGGTACTGCCAACACCATCAGCACCACAAATAATCCATATTGCAAGGCATAACGCGTGCTTTGCGTTGGTTCGTTGCGCAACGTCAACACACATACACTTACGACTACCAGCAGACTACAGAGTTGCGCAACCAGGGATACCCCATGCAATACAAATATATGGGCATCAAATGGCACATCAAACCAACGGGTAATAAAGCCAGAAATCGTCTGATTTTCGACCCAAGAAGTGGTACCACCAATGTTTGGTAAGACATCAAACAGATAAATTCGATGCATATCCCAGCCCATGACCGCAATCGCGATGCCATTACACACGAGCATCCCAACTAAAAAGCCAATTACGGCGCGCCAACGCCCTTTGATGATGAAAAATCCTAATAACAAAATAGGATAGATTTTGAACAACGTGGCCACGGCGATGACGCCACCTGCCAGCCCATCACGCTGATGATAGAGTGCCCAATAACAAATAACTAACAACAACAACAACATCACATCGATCTGACCATTGGCGATAGTATCAGCCACCGGACGAAACACTCCCAGCATTGCAACCGCCGGGACTCCCCAGTGCCATGCGGGCCGAAGCGTGCGCCACCAAATTACCATCGCCAGCACCGCAATTACAATTGTCACCAAACGGTACCAAAACATCACAGTTAAACCGCTCATTTCGACAAACGGTTGAAAAAGCATGCCGTAAAACGGTGGTACTTTGAATACCGCACCTACATGATTGGTAAGCACCGCATGCAGGTCGTACAACGAGCCGCCCCGTTCCCAGGTACGCGCCCCTTTAAACAAAATCCAAAAATCAGTACCATCACGCCCCATGGCATACACGACTACTTCACCCCAGACCACTATTGCGCCAGCACACAGTGCCCCCACCACAGCACGAGGCCAATCATGCCAACGTTTTTTTATATATACCCACCCTAATGCCAAACCAATCAAGCCGATTTGCACCGCGCCCAACCACGCCGTTTCACCACGTATTCCGTTGGTCACGCCCATCAGCGCCTGGATCCCTTGCACGCCAGCCAATAGCCACCACGCACAAATACCCACAAATGGGATCATGTTGCCGGCGATACCGCCTTGGCATCGGCTAATCCATATAACTAATCGAAAACCAACGACCATTACCGCCACCACCACCAACCCCATTACCAAAAACGGTTGTGTACCATAGGGTTGTATAACGCCAGCATAGGTAATCCCCACACCAATCATGGCAGGAATGGTAATTTGCCATATTTGTCGCACAAATAGATATTGACACAACACCATAATCAAAAAAATCAATCCAACTGCGGTACCCACAATTGCCGGAGCAGGAATCGGTGCAGTCACCGTGGTAGGGTGTAGACTAGCTTCTGACACCACAATCCCCAGCGGCCGCGGATCCTGTGGTGATTTCCACGTTGTACTTTGGATGATCAATTCGTGATACCACCAAGGCGTCACGGCGCTCCGAATAAGACTTTTGTAGCGCCGCATATGGCCAGATTCAATCGTCGCAATTTTAATTGGTGCGGTATTTGGCCAGCTGAGCGTTACCTGTGGTGATGGTGTTCCGGTAGGATAACTATTCAATACGCGAACCGTCGCAACCACGAGTCCTGGCGGTGGTTGGAGCACCCGTACCGTCGCAAGATCGGTACTCCAACGCATGGATTGCCCCGCAAATGATTCGGGAGCCAAAAATCCGTGGATGAATAGATCATCATCATGTCCAATCGGCACGGGAGTGACCCACGTCGTTCGCCACACCGCCACCAACATACAAGTAGCAAGTATCAACATGATGATTGTGAGATATCGGCGGTTCATGTGCACTCCTATGCTATACCTCAACGAAAAACGCTACCCACACGGTCGTTGGGTGCACCACAAAAATTTATCAGCCATACCAGCCAATAAAAAGCAGATATTGGAATCGGCGATTCTATGCACCACAGCCCTATATCGTCGAATTTATTGATTTTTACAGTATACTATTGTTAGTAAAAACTATCCAAAGGAGCAACTATGGTTGCTATCCATACCGCTCAAGAAATCGCCGCTATGCGCGTCGCTGGCCAACTCGTTGCCCAGACATTTGCCCATCTCACCCCCCTGATTGTGCCTGGGGTTACCACCCTAGCCCTCGATACCGCTGCCGAAAAATTCATTCGGAGCCACGGTGCAGTCCCTGCCTACAAAGGCTACAACGGCTTCCCCGCCACGATTTGTGTGGCGCCCAACAGCGTCATCTGCCACGGCATCCCTAACAACGACGCCCTCAACGCCGGCGACATCGTCGGGCTCGACATCGGCGTGATTGTCGACGGCTGGTACGGCGATGCTTGTGTCACCTTGCCCGTGGGTGCAATTAGTCCTACTGCCCAAAAACTCATCGACGTCACCCGTGAAGCCCTGCGCCGGGGGATTGCAGCCGCCCAACTCGGCAAGCATTTGGGGGATATCGGAGCAGCCATCCAACAGCACGCCGAAGCCAACGGCTATAGCGTGGTGCGTGAATACACCGGGCATGGCGTCGGTCGGCGTCTGCACGAAGATCCCACGGTGCATCATGTGGGCCAAGCGGGCACCGGACTCAAACTCAAAGAAGGTATGATTTTCACCATTGAGCCGATGATCAACGCCGGCACCTACAAAACCACCCTCGACAAACGTGACAAGTGGACGGTACGCACCGCCGACGGTCAGCTCTCTGCCCAATTCGAACATACGATTGCGATTACTGTCGCCGGCCCCCAAATTTTGACACAAGAATAAAGGCATCCATGCAGATTACTACCGCCACTGCCGTTACCCAAGCCTATATGCGCCGTCAACCCCTCGTCGCCCTCGAAAGTACCGTGATTGCCCATGGCCTGCCCTATCCCCAAAACGTCGCCGTGGCCCGGGCCATGGAAGCCCTCGTGCGTGAGCACGGCGCCGTCCCCGCCACCATTGGTGTGGTCGCTGGGGTTGCGACCGTAGGGCTCGACGATGCCACCCTCGAGCGGTTTGCCCAAGCCAGCGATGTGCGCAAATTGGCCCGGCGCGATATCCCCCTCGCCATCGCCGATGGCGCCTACGGCGCCACCACCGTGTCGGCTACCATGGCCTTGGCGCATGCCGCCGGCATCGAAGTGTTTGCCACCGGTGGAATTGGTGGCGTGCACCGTGATGCTCGCACCAGCTTCGATATCTCGGCCGATTTGACCGAGCTCGCCAAAACCCCGGTTATTGTGGTATGTGCGGGTGTCAAATCTATCCTCGATTTACCCGCCACCCTCGAATACCTCGAAACTGTTGGAGTGCCAGTCTATGGCTTCGGTACCAGCGAATTCCCGGCGTTTTATACTGCCAAAAGTGGCTTATCGGTGAATTGTGCCGCCGACGTCGCCACCATCGCCCGCGCTTGGCGCGCCCACCGTGCCCTCGGTGGCGGTGGTATGATTATTGCCGTGCCGCCGCCGCCCGAATTCACCCTCGACCCCATCGAGATCGAAAAACACATTCTGCAGGCCCTCGCCCAAGCCGAAGCAGCTGGCATCCGGGGGCAAGCGGTCACCCCATTTCTGCTCAGTGCAGTCATGCGCGAGACGAGTGGCGAGAGTATGCGTACCAATATGGCCTTGTTAGAAAATAATGCCCGGGTGGCCGCAGCCATTGCGGTGGCCCTCTATGCCGTCTAAGGAGGAACGTATGAGCAACAAACAGTCGGGGAATAACAAACCGAAACCGTCCCAACTCATCAACAAACCAGGCACCCTACCCACCCGCAAAGTTCCCGTGCCAGCCAAAAAAGGCCTCAACATCTGGGTAATCGTGGG
>CANFUF010000156.1 GCA_947450095.1 Roseiflexaceae bacterium | reverse complement strand
CGACGGATACCTATACCCGCACCGCTACGAACACCGCCACGGATACCCGCACCGAGACAAATACCCGCACCGCCACGGATACCGCGACGGATACCTATACCCGCACCGCTACGAACACCGCCACGGATACCCGCACCGCCACGGATACCCGCACCGCCACGGATACCCGCACTGTTACCAATACGAATACGCCGACTAATACAGTTACGGAAACAATGACGCAAACCCCTACGAATACCCGCACGGCCACCTATACCGCCACGGATACGCGCACTATTACCAATACGAATACGCCGACCAATACGAATACGCCGACTAATACAGTTACGGAAACAATGACGCAAACCCCTACGAATACCCGCACGGCTACCTATACCGCCACGGATACGCGCACTATTACCAATACGAATACGCCGACCAATTCACGTACAGACACAGCGACGATGACATTTACGAACACACGTACAGCTACTAATACCAGTACGGCGACCAATACCGCCACGAATACAACCACCAATACCAGTACTGTGACAAGTACGGCAACGAGTACGCCGACACTGACCCGTACCAGTACCCCTACACCACAGTCGTTCAACCTGCGCAAAGCAGCAGTGGGTAATCTCTTTGTCATCGGTATCTTGCAAAACGGATCACTTGTCTCATGGGGTATTAGCCAACCAGGTATGCTCCAATCGTGGATTCCCGCTACTTACAAAGGTATGGAATTCAAAGATGTGGCAGCCTCGATTGCCTCAGTTTATCTATTGCGTACTGACGGTAGCGTGTTTGCATGGGGACAAAATACTTGGGGACAAACCAATATTCCCATCAATGCCCAAACGGGAGTCAAAGCCATCGGTGCTAGCTCTTATACCGGGTATGCCGTGAAAGACGATGGCTCTGTAATCGCTTGGGGTGCCAACGATAAAGGCCAACTCATCATACCCGCTGGAGCGACCAATATCGTTGCTATTGACGGTGGCGATCTCCATGTGGTCGCACTTAAGGCAGATGGTACTGTCGTCTCATGGGGTGACTTCTCGAGTGGGCAAACAACTGTGCCCTCAGGGCTCAGCGGTGTGGTCGCTGTCAGTGGCGGTAAACGCCACAGCTTGGCACTGTTGAATACCGGACGTGTTGTCGGTTGGGGTGACAACACCTTCCGGGAAATCAACATCCCTGCAACAGCGGTCGACATCGTTAGTATTGCAGCTGGGCGTGACTGTTCACTGGCAGTCAAAGCTGACGGTACATTGATTGCCTGGGGTGATTCGACCTATATGACCTTTACTCCAGTTGTCACCAACGCCGTTGCGGTTGCATCGGAAAATCAAAACAGTATTGTTGGATTGCGCAATGGTGGCGTTGCAGTCGCGGGGACTTTCTTGTATGACGTAAACGTTTCCCGCACCCCTACTGTAACCCCGTAGCATCACAATTGGATGTTTTACTGTCACACCCTCGTTCACTATCCGCAGTGAACGAGGGTGTGACCTATTATTTCTCATACAGTGTATTGGGATGGGGAGTTGGTAAGTTTGCCTATAAATTACGTTTTGTAATGAGCCAATGAGTGTAGTATATGATATGTATGTTATAGATAAAAAATTTGGTAGTGGACTGTGCGATAAGCCATAATGAGATATGGGCTGTGCGTTCGGCGAAGGTGTGCAGTTTGAGGTAATGATACATGGTTATTAACCGCTGGCAACGAATTCTCTTGGTGAGTTTGGGCATTGGTATCTGTGTGGCGATTCTTGTAGGAACCGTGATGGCTGCCCAAGCAACACCTGCACCGGCCAATGCCGTGCAGTCGCCAATCTCACTGTCCGGACAATGGCAGTTTTATTGGGGGCAATTGCTGTCACCAGCAGACTTTACAACGTCATCAGGCGTAGCCCACAAAGGCGGCACGATTACGGTGCCGTCGAGTTGGGCTGGGCAGGTACTCGGTTCCAACGTCAATGCTGGACAACCCCTGCCATACTTTGGGGTGGCGACGTATCGTACCCAGGTGGTGATTCCACCTGATCAAGTACGCACGCATACCATGCTATTGCTCGAAAGTGTCGGTTCGGCGTATCGAATCTGGGTCAATGGCGAATTGGTAGGGGGCTTGGGTGTGGTATCACCGAGTACGCATGCCACCGACAATGGTGCTGAGATCCCCCAAATTTATTTGAATCTCGTCAACATTACTCCCAAAACGGGGCAACTTGATATTATCGTGCAGGTATCGAATCACTCATTCCGTGAGAGCGGGATATTTGGTGATATTGAAATTGGCCAGCCGTACCAGATTATGAAGCACGTGTTTAATCGCTATGTGTTGCAGGATTTATTGCTAATCGGGGTATTTGTGGTGGTTGGTCTCTATCATGCCATGATTTATCTGTTGAATCGGCGTGATAGTGAGTTGCTCTGGTTGGCGGGAGTCTGTTTGACCGTTGCATTACGTGCCCTACTATTGAATAAGTTTCTGGTTTACTCAATAGTGCCTGAGGCAAGTTGGACGTTGTTGATGCATATGCAATATAGTATGAAATTTATTGCACTATTCACGTATATTCAACTAATTCGTACCCTTTATCGTTACGAAGTCAATGACGTGGTGCACAAAGTCTTTGTGGTGGTGAATTTGCTCGCCCTGCTCTATGTGGTCATTGTGCCGCCACGGATGTTTACGCTGACGTTTAACATCCAAACGGTGATAATGGTGGTTATTTTGGGCTATTATTTTTTGGTAGTAGGCTACCTGTTGCTCGTGCGCAAGCGCGAAGGTGCGCAACTGAATTTGGTCAGTATGTTGTTTATTATCGTTGCGATCATTCATGATTTTTATTTATATACCAATAAAATCCAGTCAGTACAAATGGTGCCGTATGCGATTTTGATGACGTTATTAGTACAAGCAATTATTATTTCGTATCGCTATACGCGCTTCCAGCAACGCAATGCCCAGCTGGCGCACGATCTCCAGGATGTCAATCGCAATCTCGAAGCGAAAGTCACTGAGCGCACCGATGCACTCAATGTGAGCAATGCGCAGCTCGTTACGCTGACGAATCAACGCTCGCAACTGATGGCCAATATCGCCCATGATATGGGGTCACCGTTGACGGGGGTCAAATTATCGCTCCATGTTTTGACAGAAGATTCGTTGAATCATCAAGAAAAACACGATGTATTTGGCGTGCTGATGACTAGGATTGACTATATAAAAAATCTGGTCGATGACTTGTTTCGCTTGGCAAAACTCGAGTCACGGCAGTTGGAATTTGCGTGGGAACATGTTGCGGTGGCCGATTTAAACGCCGAATTGAGTGATTACTTTGGGCAACTAGTACACGCCCAAGGTCGGTCATTGATTAGTGAACATCTTGTGCCGCACACATTTCATGCAGATGCCATCGTGTGTATCGACCGGCAGCAACTGTATCGGGTACTGCAAAACCTGATTGATAATGCCATGAAATATAACACTGATCCGCAGGCTCCAATTATATTGCGCAGTGTGGTGCGCCAATCAATTACTGATGTAACACACTATGAATGGTATGTTGCAGTGGTGGACCATGGTATCGGGATTGCCCAAGAACATCTCCCTCTGATTTTTGAACGATTCTATACTCGTAGTAATGGATTGGTGGGTGGGAGTGGGCTCGGGCTGGCAATCTGCAAAGAAATTGTAGAACGCCATGGTGGTGTAATCGGTGCGCAGAGTACACTCGGGCAAGGGAGTACCTTCTTTTTTACGGTGCCAATTGTGGAATAAACCAATGATGAAGTAGGAAGCGTGAAGTCGGAAGTATAAAGTGCACCCTCCCTCACGTCATTCCATGCCGGTTGCAATGGCAACCGTAGAGACGCAGCCTGCTGCGTCTGTGTCGCTGTGTGCCCTGTGCGAGATAAAGAAACTCCGCTCCATCCGTGATGAAAAAAAGTATTAATTGAGATATTTTTCAATTAGCGCAATCGCATCTTGACGATTTTGCACCTGGAGCTTGGTAAAAATAGCAACTAAATGATTTTTCACGGTGCCGACCGTGATTTTTAACTGATTCGCAATTTCGGGATTTGTCAGGCGTTTGACCAACAGTTTGACAACCTGTTGTTCGGTGCGGGTCATGTCATATGTCTGAAAAAAGAGTGAGCTGATGGACTTCTCATGGAAGTCCTTTTTTTGTTGTAACAATGTTGCGAGTTTGGCCGCAATGGGGGCTGGCATGATAAATGTACCATTGATTGCCTCACGAATGTGCTGGCCTAACTGGTCATAGGGCGTAGTTTTGAGCAGGTAGCTCTGGGCGCCATTGGCCAACCCATCGATAATGTATTGCTCTTCGGCAAAGGTGGTGAGCAAGATAACGATGATAGCGGGGTACTGACTACGGATCTGTTGCAAACATTCGATGCCGTTCATGAGGGGCATTTCGATGTCAAGCAACACCACGTCGATTTGGGTTTCTTGTAGGAATGCCAAGGCTTCGTGCCCGTTGCGTACTCTGCCTACGACTTGCAGGTCGCGATATTTCTGGATGATTTTTTCTAAGGCAAAGAGAATGAGGGAATCATCATCAACCAAGAGCATACGAATTGGGGGTTCATGATTCATCAGTGGCCTTTAAAACGTAACAATTACTTCATTATTATCGACGAATATTGAAAAAAAGCAAAAAAATCATGACTCTGAGTCATGGGTAAAAGCAATAATCATGACTGTGCGTCATGGGTCGAAATGAAGGGCATGTGATAGAGTGTAAAAACGGTACTATTTAATAAATATGTATCGATATTATTGACGAAGGCCATGATTAATTACAGTATTTTGCATTAATAATGGAGGCACAAAATGAAAAACGGTGTATTGATATACTGCCTGCTGTTGGTAATCGGCATGGGCGTGCTATCACTCAACCCCCCCAAAGCGTATGCGAGCCCTAATTGTGCAGCACAAGCAGCACCTAATGTGGATTGGAGTGGATGTGTTTTTAACGCTGGTAGCGATTTCAGCAATGCGAATCTCAGCGGTGCCATTCTCGTCGGTACTAGGCTTGATGGCAGTAACCTCACCAATGCGACGCTTACCGGTGCGACACTCACTGGTGCGACACTCACTGGTGCCGATTTCACTTACATCAAATCAGGAGGTATTATAGGTATACCAGCAACGCTCCCAGTTGATTGGTACATAAGTAATGGCTACCTGACTGGACCCTATGCTGATCTCACCAACGCGCAGCTTGGGGGGAACGACTTCAGAAATAACAATCTCACACAGACTGATTTCACTGGTGCGATACTCAACAATACCCAGTTCCAGGGGGCGATAATCAAGTATGCTAATTTCAAAGGTGCGAATCTCGCCGGTGCGAATCTCAGCAGTGCCGATCTCACTCTCGTCAAATCAGGAGGTATTATAGGGATACCACAGGCGCTCCCAGCTCATTGGAACGTAATTAACGGCTATTTGTTAGGACCATACGCGCATGTTAGCATGGCCAATTTCAGCGGTGCGCCTCTCGCTAGTATGACTCTTAACAATCTCCGGTTAGACTATGGTGATCTCTCCAATGCTAATCTTATCGGTACCAATTTCACCGATGCTAATTTGGAGGGAACTGTATTTACTAATGCCCATCTCAGCAATGCCAATTTCAGCAATGCCGATTTCACCTATGCTGATCTCACCGGTGCGAGTGGAACCAATGTGACGCTTACCGGTACTATTTGGTCTGACACGACGTGTCCTGATGGTACTAATAGTGATACGAACGGCTTAAATGCATGTGTGATTCCTGCCGGAGGCGCATCAACACCTGCACCTGCACCCAAGCAGGGCTGTTCAGTCAATTCAACCAACCACAGTTGGATGTGTGACTTGCATAATATTGATTTGAGTGGGCGCGACTTCAGTGATACGCACATTGATCTGAGTGGGGTAGATTTGCATGGCTCTGATCTGAGTACAGGGCATTTTACTAATGTTGATTTTGCTGATTCGAACCTAGCCGGCGCCAACTTTGCCTATAGTGTGCTTGATGGCGCCCATTTTGGCAACGCCAATTTAACTGACGCCAATCTACAAAACACCTCACTCATCGGCGTGTCGTCGGGTGGCATTACCAGTACCAACATCTTGTTGCCACTCAATTGGCAACTGACGGGGGGCTACTTGGTCGGCCCAGCTGCCAACTTGAGCAATGCCCAACTGACCAATGCTGATTTGCACCAGGCCCAAATGATGTACGCCCAAATCCCGTATAGCAATCTGGCTGGCAGCAATCTGGCCGGCAGTGATTTGCGCGGTGCGGACGCCCATGGTGCCGATTTGAATGGCACCGATTTGACTGGCGCCACCCTGATGTGGAGCAATTTGTCGTGGGTCAATCTGAGTTACGCCAACCTGACAGGTGCTGATTTGAGTGGTGCCAATTTGAGTGGCGTCAACTTCCATGGTGCCAATCTGACCGGTGTCAATTTGACGGGTGCTGATCTGACGGGTGTCATCTGGCAAAATACCATTTGCCCAGACGGTACCAATAGTGATAGCCACGGTCACACCTGTGTGAATTGACAATGAAAAATTGAAAATTGAAAATTGAGAATGCAAAGAGACGCAAGGGCCACACGAAATATTTCCGTGTGGCCCTTGCGTCATGCTATGCGATTCTAGAGCCGCAGCAGGCTGCGGCTCTCCCTGCGTATGGTGTCGCGCCACATAAAAAACACCACCACAGCATGACTGTGGAAGTGTTTGATTGGCTGGGGTACAAGGATTCGAACCTCAACAGCCTGCTCCAGAGGCAGGTGTACTACCATTATACGATACCCCAACAATGTTGGTGCCGATGAAGAGATTCGAACTCTTACGAGGTCACCCTCACTACGCCCTGAACGTAGCGCGTCTGCCAGTTCCGCCACATCGGCTCGCATTGTTTACCGTTGTTAAATCTACACGATAGCAGGGGTGTTTGTCAAATGAAGTTGGAAGTTGGAAGCATGAAGTCGGAAGTAGGGGCGAATCATGTCGGCGAATTCATTCGTCGCTATTCGCCGTCGTCGTAGGGGCGAATCATGTCGGCGAATTCATGCGCCGCTATTCGCCGTCGTCGTAGGGGCGAATCATGTCGGCGAATTCATTCGTCGCTATTCGCCGTCGTCGTAGGGGCGAATCATGTCGGCGAATTCATT
>CANFUF010000155.1 GCA_947450095.1 Roseiflexaceae bacterium | reverse complement strand
CCTCGCCGAGCAACAGGCCATCGCCGCCTTCCTCGACCGCGAGTGTGCCCGCATCGATGCGTTGGTGGCGGCGCAACAGCGCATGATTGCGCTGTCGAAAGAAAAGCGCCAAGCACTTATTTCGCATGCGGTGACGCGTGGTCTCGACCACGCCACCCCCTACAAAGACTCGGGTGTGGCGTGGCTGGGACGGGTGCCGGCGCATTGGGAGGTGAAGCGGTTGAAGCATTCTGTTAATTTTGCTATAAATGGCGTTTGGGGAGACGAGCCACAAAATAATGAAAACGATGTGGTTTGTGTTCGTGTGGCTGATTTTGATCGTAATTTAAGAACTGTGACTATACACGAACCTACTATTAGGAATGTGTCTTTAAGAGATAGATTAACTCGAGGCTTAAAAAAGGGAAATTTATTGCTCGAAAAATCAGGAGGTGGTGATTTAAATCCTGTAGGATTTGTCACATTATATACGCATGAATTAGAAGCAGTTTGTTCAAACTTTATTGCTAAAATTGAATTATCACATAATCTGTCACCTGAATATTGGTGTTACTTTCATGCAGCAGCTTACTTTTCAAGATTAAATGTTAAATCAATAAAACAAACATCGGGCATTCAAAATTTAGATCAATCACAGTATTTTGATGAGCTCGCAATATTTCCCCCGCTCGCCGAGCAACAGGCCATCGCCGCCTTCCTCGACCGCGAGTGTGCCCGCATCGACACGCTCATTGAGCGTGCCGAGCAAGCCATCGTCCTTTTGCGCGAGCGCCGCAGTGCGTTGATTGCGGCGGCGGTGACGGGACAGATCCGGGTGGACGGGGCGGAGTAATGTTACTGCGTCTTGCCAAAGTAGCGTTGTTTCTGTCGAACCTTACCCCAGCATCAACTCACGCCGAAGCGTATTGATGCTGGGGTAATTGGCACAATGTTGAGGAGTTTAGCACGAAGGGGTGATGGGTCCTAGGTTCAACCAATCAGGAAAGACATCACAAATCATTACTTCCATTTCGAGAATAACCATGTATAGTTTCTTATCAGTTATTTGTATGTTTTCATCGTGAACCTTATTCAATTCCATTGAAAGATTAATTAAGCGTTTTCTAATAGTTTTATCCTGCGTATTATCACGTAATGTGAGATAGTAAACTGCCGCTCGTGATCTAATAAAACGATTCTCGTCATCGGTATACTTTTTTTCTGGTATTCCAGCTTTTTGTAGTATTGAAATAATATGACTTTTGTGTTTTCCGCTCACACAGCTGTAAATAAGTTTTTCAAAAATCGTTCGCATAGAACTAAGTGTGTGTCGCTCATAATCAATATGCTTACGCATATACGAATCATAGGTACCAAACAGTGGTGTTTCGTAGTGAATACCAGATTCCTTGAGGATTGCAACAACTTTCTCACGCCGACGCCAAGTGTCTTGATCATACGCGGTAGACCAGATTGCTGCTACATGCTCCGTCTTCTGATGATGGTTTGGAGCGTATGCAAAAGGTGCATGTGCTTTATTGTTAAAATCAAATTTAATGGTACCCACCATCGTCGGCATACTTATTTTAGCCAACGAGGCAAACAGCTCATTGGCATTTGGTTTTGTGATTTCCTTCAGTGCTTGTACCTGCATAGCGTTCGATATTGTGCTGAAGTCAGACAAGCTGGCAAATATGTCAGTGTAATCTGGTTTGAAAGCATTTGCAATCGCCTGTGCCTGCGTCGCCAGCGATACTTTACTGATTTCAGCTAACCCAGCAACCATGTTGGTGTAGTCAGGTTTGATGATGTCAGCAATCATTTTTGCCTGTGTCGTTATCGGCGACATATCAACGCACGTTGCTTGGCGCATCCAGGCAGAAATCGATTCGTTTAATGTCGCTGTTGCAGTCGGGTTTTGTCCACTGGGCAACGTATGGTCTTGATTCGTCATGCTTTCTCCTATTCATAGATTCCTTTTAGTCCATTGTGTGCCGAGTAGCGTACCTTGCCATCGTGTTGCAAGCGCCCCACCACAATGCCTGGGTGGACGTCTTGTTGCGCCGCAAAGCGCTCGATGGCCGGGGATGTATAGATCGACTTCGCCTCGCGCACGAATTTGCGATAGGCGCCGTCGGGGATGAGCGTGCGTGCCGCAAAGGCGTTCGCCTCGGCCTCTTGCGTGTCATCGTGCCCGACGGTGTCGGTCATCGGCTCAACATCGTCGAGGAATAGCTCTTTGACGCCGTGCAACAACAGGTGCCCGACCTCGTGGAAAAAGCTGAACCAGAACTGGTCGACCGAGCGCCGCAATCCGCTCAGCTGGATGACGGTGCGCCCGCGGTAGCGATAGGTGGCGGCATAGACCCCGAGTCCCGTGTAGGGCTTGACCCGCACCAACAACACGCCAGCGTCAGCGCAGATGCCCTGCAACAGCGGCCAAAATTGGTCGTGTGGTTGCGTCGTCAGCTGCCGCATCGTAGGCAAGGCTTCACGCAGTTTGGCCGCATCGAACGGCACAGACTCGTGATGTTCAATCATGCGTTGCCCCTCGCGCAACCACACCGACACCAACTGGGGTGTTTTGGTCTCGGCACGTTGCTGGCGATAGGCCACCAACAGGGGTGATCGTTGCCAGACCACCGACCACTGATTGAAGTCGCCCAATGCAAAAAATTGCATCAGCGCTACCCCCAGTGCGATAGGGTCTTTGGTCTGTTGCAACAAACCGCGGGCTTGCATTTCTTTGATGGGAAAACGGCTTATCTGTGCGTGTTGCGTTTCGATGTGCGCATGCTGGCGCTTGCGCGCCATATGCGCGTTGTATTGCGCATCGAGGTTCACCCAAAAGTGTGCCGGCATGCCAAAAATAGGCTCGAGGAGTACCGCCGTGTCTGCGGTAATCGACATGGTGCCATTAATAATGGCATTGATGGTTTTGCGGTGCAACCCCGTGCGGTCGGCCAGCTCGGCTTGGCTTATGCCCCACGACTCCAAATATTCTGCGAGGTGCTCGCCTGGATGTGTCACCCAATCTGGTTGGAATGGGCGTGGTGTGTTAGTCATAATGTTCGCTCACTTCAAGAATGTGAATCGCAGTTACTTGCGTCGTGTCAATCCCACCGTGTGGGTGCTGTGGCACTGGGTCGTGATTTGGCACAAAGACGAGGCGATATTTGCCAGCCAGCCGCATCGCATATTGGCCTGCTCGATTACCACGTAACGGATGGCAGAAGTGCGGCGGTGTATTTAACGCAAATATACTCAGATTATCTGCCGCAGACAAGGCATTGAGTCGTCGTTGTAGCGCCTTTGCACACAGTACACCGTAGATACGCGTTACATCTACGCTTGATTCGCACTGTTGTTGCAACCGATCTGTCTTATATGTTACACGCAAATATTTTTTGCCTTTTTGTCCGCGGCTTTAGTTAATTGTAATTGAAATAAATTTTGAAGTCAATAGGGAAATGGTACGAGGCGTCGCAAGGTATGGGTATCGTTACACTGCATTTGCCGGTAAATATGCAGTATACTGCCTTTATCACACCTGTATTACGTAATGAGCAACGCCATGACGACCATGCATCGCGAAAAATACTTTGAAGACGAAATCTGCCAGCACCTCGCCACCCATGGCTGGCTCTACGACGCCAACGCCGCCCAACACTACGACCGAGCGCTCGCGCTGTATCCTGCCGATGTGGTGGCATGGCTCCAACAGGCTCAACCCGAGGCATGGCAGACCATCCTCAATAATCACGGGCCACACGCTACGGCACATATATGCCAACAGGTGCGTAACGCAATCGACCGGAGCACGACGATCGAGGTCCTGCGTCATGGGATTACCTTGGTGGGGGTGCGTACGACCCTCAAACTCGCCCAATTCAAACCGGCGCTCCCTACCACAGACATCATGGCGCGCTACCAGCACAACCGTCTGCGGGTCATTCGCCAAGTACATTATTCGCGATTCAACGAACAAAGCATTGACCTAGTCTTTTTTCTCAATGGCATTCCCATTGCCACCGCCGAGCTCAAAAGTGATTTTACCCAGGGCATTGAAGATGCGGTGGGGCAATATTGTCGTGATCGCAACCCCAAAAACGAGCCTTTGTTGCATCAATTGCATGGTGCGGTCGTGCATTTTGCAGTCAGCCATAGTGAAGTGCGCATGACGACTGCGTTAGCCGGCGAGCGCACCCAGTTTTTGCCGTTTAATCGGGGGAATCAAGGTGGTGCTGGGAATCCCGTAGATGCGCATGGTGCGGCCACCAGTTATTTGTGGCACGATATCTGGCAACGTGATAGTTGGCTCGAAATCATGGGACGCTATGTCGTGGTAGCGCGTAACGCCAAACGCGAATCGAGTCATGTGGTATTCCCACGCTACCATCAACTAGACGCTACCCGCAAATTGGTGGGGGCAATCACGCGTGATGGCACCGGACAAAAATATCTGATTCAGCATTCGGCGGGGTCAGGCAAAACAAACTCGATTGCCTGGACGGCGCATTTTTTGGCAGATTTACACGATGCTACGGGGCGCAAGCTGTTTCATAGCGTATTGGTGATTTCTGACCGTAATGTCATCGATGCGCAATTACGCGATGCTATTGAATCATTTGAACGGCAACAAGGGGTTGTGACCAGTATCATGGGCATGGATGGGAGCAAAAGCAATGAGCTCACTGAGGCCCTTAGTAGCGACAAAAAAATTGTCGTGTGTACGATTCAAACCTTTCCGTTTGCCATGGCAGAAGTCCGCCGGCTCGCTGCCACCGCGGGGAAGCGCTTTGCGGTGATTGCCGATGAAGCACATAGCTCACAGACCGGATCGGCTGCGAGCAAACTACGTAGTGTGCTTAGCGATGGCGAACAAGCTGATCTCGCCGATGGTGGTGAAATTTCACTCGATGACTTGTTGGTTGCCGAAATGAGTGCCCAAGTAGGTGCTCAAGGATTGACGTTTGTGGCGTTTACGGCCACCCCCAAAGCCAAAACGATTGAGCTTTTTGGTACGCGTCCTGACCCTACGCGCCCTGCGAGTGCCGACAACGTGCCCCAAGCCTTCCACATCTATTCGATGCGCCAAGCCATCGAAGAAAAATTTATCCTTGATGTGCTACAAAACTACCTCCCTTACTCGCTCGCATTTCAATTGACCCATCTCCGGCCCCAACAAGATAGCTCAGAGGTTGAGAAGAATGCGGCCAAAAAGCGGTTGATTGGCTGGGTACGGCTCCATGAGCACAATATTGCCCAGAAAGTCGAAATTGTCGTTGAACATTATCGTGCCCATGTCCAACAATTATTGAATGGACAAGCCAAAGCCATGGTTGTGGTTGCGAGTCGCAAAGAGGCAGTGCGATGGAAGAAAGCAATCGATGAATATATTGTGCGTATGCGCTATCCCCTTGGGACATTGGTGGCTTTTTCTGGCGAAGTCATTGATCCTGATTCATTTACCCACGCTGTGTCAGAAACCAGTGTGGCATTAAATCCGCAATTACGCCGGCGTGATATTCGCGAGGCGTTTAACGATGGAGAAAATCACATTTTGCTGGTTGCAAACAAATTTCAAACGGGATTTGACCAACCAAAACTTTGTGCGATGTATATCGATAAACGAATTGCAGGAATCCAAGCGGTGCAAACCCTCTCGCGCTTGAATCGTGCCGCACCAGGCAAAGATACGACCTATATTGTAGATTTTGTGAATCAAGGTGACGAGATTCTCAAAGCATTTCAAACGTACTACCAAACGGCGCAACTCAACGGAGTCAGCGATCCCCAATTAGTAGTTGATTTGTTTAATAAGCTTGATAGTGGTGGGTTTTATGATCAATTTGAAGTTGATCGTGTAGTCAACGCCGTGTATGACCCCCACGGTGGCCAACGTGCCCTGATTAACGCAGTGCAACCAGTCGGCCAGCGGCTGGTGAGCCGTTATCAAATAGCGACCAAGCGTGTACGCACAGCGCAACAATCCGGGTATGTGGATCAAGACGGCATGACCGAACGCGCGCATCTTGAACTGATGCGCAGTGACATGCAGAGTTATGTGCGACTCTATACCTTTTTGGCACAAATCATTGACTTTGGTAACCCCGAATTCCATAAACGCATGATTTTTTATCGACTCCTAATCCCGATGCTTGTGTTTGAGCGTGATGACATTCATATCGATCTCTCGTATGTTGAATTGACCGCATACAATCTCAGACCAATGAAAGAAGTGCCACTCCCGTTGGTGGCATCTGACGGCGTGCTTGGCCCGGCAGCTGCTATTGGTACCGGTGCATTGAGTGATGCAGAAAAACTACATCTCGCCGAAATCATTCGTATGGTCAACGATCTTTTCAAGGGTGAGCTTACCGAGGGTGATATGCTGACCTATGTCAACGAAGTCATTAAACGTAAATTGCTTGAAAATGACGTGTTGCGCCAACAAGCACAACATAACAGTCGTGAACAATTTTCGCATTCGCCCGACCTATACAATTCGCTCAATGATGCCATCGTGAATGCGTTGCAAGCCCACGAGACCATGAGTCGTCAGGCCTTAAACGATCCAAATATTTTGCGCGGTTTGCTCCGGATTCTCTTAGGACCTGCGCGTTTGTATGAAGCATTGCGTGATAAGCAGACACATACTGATGTACGGTTTCCTATTTAAATTGATGTCAGAGAGGTGTGTTGTGAATCCTGTGCTTATTCATTGGCTTACACTATTCACCCAGCATGCGAATTTTCATGCTGTGCGTAAACTTGCAGTGTATAAATCACTAGGGCGCTCATTGTTTTTTGCTGATCATGGGTTACATTCTTTGGCTAATTTTGTCCCAGAAAATCCCCCACACGGGTTGACTGTCGACGCGCTTATTCATCTCTGGTTTACTGTTGAATACGTGCGGCTCAGTGACAACACGAGTATTCGCACTGTAGATTGGTATGCACTTGATGATTTATGGTTGACTATTTTGCACGCACATACACCTGCCCTTGTGACTGCAACGCACATTCATAAATTCGTTTCTACAGGTATTGTGCAATACAAGCCACAATACCGATATGATGACAAGATAATTGCGCATATTGTGAGTACGCTGTCAACGAGATTTGCGCAACCATACAAACAAGTAATGTTATATCCGCCCCCACCGACGCCAAAGGTTCGCCCTGCCCCTGTTTTTCGTTCACGTGAAAATTGGGAAGATGCGGAAGAGACTGATATGTATGGGCGTACGAAATATGATCGAGCGCAGGAGCAGTTGTACGACGCCGAACAACAAAACAGGGATGATCTTGAAGAACACAAGCACGAATTTCGTGAGATAGATGAATCAACTCGTTATAACGATACAGACAGTTGGCAAAATCCTTGGGGAGATCGTGATTAAATGCGAAATGCCGTGT